>NZ_JALCZL010000020.1:0-34415 GCF_039667035.1 Sulfurimonas sp. NWX79 | reverse complement strand
CAGCATTCGCCTGACTCATTGCATATGAACCAGATTGTGCTAAGATATTTCTTTTGTTGAAGTTTGCAGACTCAGCAGCAAAGTCAACATCACGAATTTGAGATTCAGCAGCAGTAATATTAACTTGTGCTATAGAGTTATTTCTAACTGTAGATTCAAGTTGGTTTTGTGCAGCACCTAATTTTGCTCTTAGTGTATCGATTGTTGCAATTGCACCATCCATTGCACTGATTGTCGCTTCAGCAGCAGACTGAACGCTAACATTTGCAGAACCTAAAACACTTGATGCTGTCATAGAATCAATTGTAGTTTTTGTAACTTCACCCTCATAAGCACCAACGTGGAAAGTAAAACTACTATCTGTAAAGATAGATTTACCATTAAATTTAGTTTGTGTATTGATAAAGCTAGCAGAACTGATAAGACGATCAATCTCAGTTTGGATATAGCTTCTTGAAGCAGTATCTTGCGTATCATTGGCAGCTTGAACTGCAAGTGTTCTAATACGCTGAGCAATATTTGTATACTCTTGCAATGCACCATCAGCAGTCTGAATAAGACCGATTGCATCATTTGCATTTCTCATCGCTTGCCCCAGACCTTGAGACTGAGCTGAGAGTTTATCAGCAATTGCCAAACCAGCTGAATCATCAGCAGCACGGTTGATTCTTAAACCTGAAGATAATCTATTCAAACTTTTATCAAGCTGAATGTTATTCATTGTAGCATTACGCCACGCATCCATCGCACCGATGTTTGTGTTAATTCTAAAACCCATAATAAATCCTTTTCTATGGAAGAGTTAAAAACTCTTATTTTTTATTTATCTTTAGGCATCCTTGCCCGAGACTATAACAATATCGTCAGCCAAAAAAATAACTTTAGAAATTTTAGAAATTTTTTTTAATTTTTACAATTTTATATTTTTTAGGTACACTTCCACAATCAAAAAACAAATCACTATACTATATATAGGAAGAACGTATTGAACTTAATTATCGTCGAATCACCTGCTAAAGCTCGTACAATCAAGAACTTTTTGGGCAAGGGTTATGATGTAATAGCATCAAAAGGGCACATCCGCGACCTGCCAAAATCCCGTTTTGGAATCACCATAGATGAAGAACATCATCAAATCATTCCAAAATACTCTGTAGCAAAAGAGAATGCTCCAACCGTTAAAGAGATACGCGAAAAAGCCAAAAAGGCTGATACTATCTATATCGCGACCGATGAGGATCGCGAAGGAGAAGCTATTGGGTGGCATATTGCACATGCAATCAAAAAAGATCCAGAGGAACTACCACGTATTGTCTTTCACGAGATTACAAAAGGTGCTATAAAACACGCTTTAGAGTCTGCGCGCAAGATTGATATGAAAATGGTAAATGCTCAACAGGCTCGTCGTCTTCTTGATCGTATAGTAGGTTATAAACTCTCTCCTCTTTTGGCCTCAAAGATTCAAAAAGGTCTTAGTGGTGGACGTGTTCAGAGTTCAACACTCAAACTTGTAGTAGATCGTGAACGTGAGATAAAAGCATTTGTACCACAAGAGTACTGGTCAATCGATACTGTTTTTAAAACAAACATCGATGCAAATCTCATCGTGCATAAAGGTAAAAAGCTCTCAAAACTCTCTATAGAGAACAAAGAACAAGCTGATGCAATTACAGCAAGTGTCAAAGCTGATGATTTTACAATAGCAAAGATTGAGACAAAACAGAGAAAAAGTTCGACGCCTCCACCATTTATGACCTCAACACTGCAGCAGACTGCATCTAGTAAGCTCGGGTTTACTCCAAAAAAGACGATGATGATTGCACAAACTCTCTATGAGGGTGTAAAAACTCCAGATGGTACATCAGGGGTCATCACATACATGAGAACTGATTCACTCAATCTCGCAAGCGAAGCTGTTGGTGCAGTTCGCGGCATCATTGAGAATCGTTACGGTAAAAAATATCTTCCGAAAAATCCGAAAGTTTATACGAAAAAAGCAAAAGGTGCTCAAGAAGCTCACGAGGCTATTCGCCCTACTATGCTTCAGTTTACTCCAGAGGTAGCAGTAAAATATCTTAAACCAGATGAGATAAAACTCTACCGTCTTATCTATGAGCGTTTTATGGCATGTCAGATGGAAGATGCACTTTTTGAGCAACAAAGTATCATCTTTAGAGGCAATGAAAATGAATACCGTGCAAGTGGTAGAAAACTCATTTTTGACGGTTTTTATGCAGTAACAGGTACAGAAGACAAAGATAAACTCCTTCCAACTCTCAAAGAGGGTGACAAAGCAGAGATTCAAAGCATCAAACCAGAGCAGCATTTCACGGAACCTCCGGCACGTTACTCAGAAGCTAGTCTGATTAAAAAGCTTGAGACCGAAGGTGTTGGTCGTCCATCAACTTATGCACCGACAATTGCAACACTTTCAAACCGTACTTATGTGACGATAGAGAAAAAACAGATCATTCCTACAGAAGTTGCTTTTACTGTAACAGAGATTTTAGAGAAACACTTTCCTAACATTGTAGATATCAACTTTACGGCAACAATGGAGGAAAAACTCGATGAGATTGCAGAAGGTAAAGAGGATTGGCAAAAGCTTTTAATTGACTTCTATGAAGAGTTTATGAAACAGATAGAAGAGGGAAAAGAGAAGATAGTATCACTTAAAGTTGCTAAACCGTTAGGGCGTAACTGTCCTAAATGTGGTTCGGAACTGCTCCTTCGCTCAGGTCGTTTTGGCCAGTTCATCGCCTGTAGCGGCTTTCCTAAATGTAAATACACAGAGCAGTGTGATGAAGAGGGGAACCCGGTAGAGAAAAAAGAACAAACCGCAGAAGACAAATGTGAGAAGTGTGGTTCTGATATGATTGTTAAAAACGGTCGTAACGGTCAGTTTTTAGCATGTTCTAACTACCCAGAGTGTAAAAATACAAAAAGCATAAATGTTGAAGAAAAGGTAAGTGAGACACCTTGTCCTGACTGTGGTGGAAAAATTTCACTTAAAAACTCACGTAGAGGACCTTTTTGGGGATGTGAGAACTATCCTGATTGTAAATTTATCTCTAAGTTTGAACCAACTACTATCAAATGTAAAGAGAAGGATTGTTCTGGTGTTTTAGCACCACGTACATACAGAAACAAAGAAGTATATGAGTGTGTCAAATGTAAAGCACGTACTCCACGCCAAGAGATAGACGAGCAAAAATAGTTATGAAGATAGGTCTGCTCTCAGATACCCACTCTAAAATCAACAAGGCAAAAAAAGCCCTTGATTTTCTTGTAGAAAATGGAGCTGAGTTTATCATTCATGCTGGTGATATCGTTGAACATGAGATACTTGAGCTTCTAGCAAACTGTGGTAAACGCTACATCGCAGTCTATGGAAATAATGATGCTCATTTAGTGCACCATCACAACAATTATCATCTTGTTCAAGAACCTTACTATTTCAAACTTGCAGAGACTACTTTCAAACTAATGCATCTTCCATTTTATATGACACCTGATGCAGAAGTTATCATCTTTGGACATACACATCAGTTTGAAGTAGAGTTTAAAGGTGGGTCACTTTATCTTAACCCCGGTGAAGTTTGTGCAAGGAAAAAAGCACTCTCGGAGTGTGCCATACTTGAAGTTAAATCAAACAAATTTATAGTAAACTACTATACTCAAAAGAAAAAAGATGAGTTTTCTCTCAAGAAGAGTTATGAATTTAAAAGGTAAAAATAGTGGATAAAAAGATATTTTTATGTTCCATCTGTAATATTAACAGCGGTACATGTAAAGAAGATTGTAAATTTTGTTCACAGAGTGTCCGCTATAAAGCAGATATCGAGCGTTACATACAGAAACCAATTGAAGAGATTCAAAAAGAAGCTATTGCAGCACGAGATAACGGAGCACTTGGATTTTGCTTGGTCACTGCCGACAAAGGACTTAACGATAAAACACTTAACTTTGTCTGTGAAGTGGCTCACGCAGTCCAAAAAGTTGCACCCCAACTACGCCTCATCGCCTGCAATGGGACGGCAACATTAGAGCAACTTCTAGTTTTAAAAGAAGCAGGTATCAAAGCCTATAATCATAATCTTGAAACCAGTGAGGCCTTTTATCCACAAATCTGTACAACACACCCATGGAGTGAGCGTTATGAGACTTGTCAAAATGTAAATAAAGCGGGTATGGTTCTCATCACCGGCGGAATCTTTGGTCTTGGAGAGTCCGAGGAGGACAGAATCTCTATGCTAGAGTCTCTAGCATCACTGAACCCTACTTCTGTACCGATTAACTTCTATCATCACAATGAAGCACTGCAACTCTCACCCAATCCGCTTACAGTCGATGAGGCACTCTCACTTATCAAGCTGACACGCCAGATGATTCCTCAAGCTCAGCGTATTATGGTTGCAGGTGGACGTGAACTTATGTTTGGTGAGCGTCAAAATGAGATCTTTGATGCAGGTGCGAACTCCATTGTCATCGGTAACTACCTGACAACTGCTGGAAGAGCAATGAATAAAGACCTTGAAATGCTAGACTCTTTAGGACTTGACATTGCTAAGAGTGTAACAGGCTAAGATTATGACACAAACTCTAAGCGATAACATTGTTTTAATTACAACAATATCGCTTATCATTATGTTCTCTCCTTTTATTGCAAAGAGTCTCAAGCTCCCTACTACCCCTATTGAGATCATCTTAGGCTCTTTACTTGGTTATGTCGGTTTCTTACATAATGAACACCTTTTTGACATTGTTGCGGAGCTTGGATTTTTATACCTGATGTTTATAGCCGGGACAGAGATTAATCTTAAAAACGTACTTAAAACACCAACACACACCATTAAAAAAGTAGCACTCTATCTGACTTTTTTATACCTCTTCTCCATCGCCTTTTCCATGCAGTTTCATCTTGGAAAAATCTTTATGGTGCTTCTGCCGCTTATCTCTGTCGGGCTTGTAGCTTCTTTGGCAAAAGAGTATGGTAAAACCCCGTGGATTACACTTTCGATGACCGTTGGTGGTATCGGTGAAGTAGTAAGTATCGTGATTTTAACAATTACCTCAGCTGCTCTACAGTCTGGTATTGGACTTGGGCTTTTTCAAACGATTATGGCGCTCATTGCCTTTATCTTTTTTATGTTTCTTATTTTTCGTGCGATGCAGCTACTTTTTTGGTGGTTTCCAAAGGTCTCACTCGCACTTATGCCACATGAAGATAATAAAGAACAAGATATTCGTCTAAGTATGGGTATCTTTTTTCTACTTGTCGGGGCTATGCTCTACCTGCATCTTGAGCTTGCATTTGGGGCTTTCTTGGCTGGTATCTTCATCCCAACTTTTTTTGAGCATAAACATGAGCTTCCTGAAAAACTCGCCTCTTTTGGTTTTGGACTTTTGATTCCTATCTTTTTTATTCACATTGGAAGCTCATTTAACTTGGATGCACTTTTACTTACTGGACTTATTGAAAAGGCAGTCATTATTACCGTTGTTATGATTTTGATGCGTGTTTTCGCCTCTTTGGTTTTTATCAAAGACTTAGGAGTTTGGGATTCTCTTTTACTTGGTCTCTCTCATGCAATGCCGCTTACGCTTCTTATCGCGATGGCAACACTTGCCTACACTGCCAACTCAATTGATAAACTACACTACTATGCCTTCATTTTAGCGGCCCTCTTTCAAGTCATCAGTGTTATGATTATGATCAAGCTCATTAATATTTACAAAAGTAAAGAAGAGCAAAAGAGTCTCGCATGAATCATCCGCTTCTTATTCAACTGGCTCATGACTCTATCATCGAAGTCCTGCAGTCAAAAAACAGTATAGATAAAAAGGCACTTTTAAAAGAGTATCCACTTTTAGGTGAAACACTGCCGATAACGCTTAAGATTTTTTTGGATGATGAACTACGTGGCTATTATGAGGATATGGCGCATCTCTCACTACTTGACAATATCGTAGTAGGAGCAAAAAAAGCGGCTTTTGAAGATATAAACTTCACGCCGCTTACACTCAGTGAGTATTTTGAAATCGAGATAGAAATCTCCCTCCAAACACCGGAGGGAGTTATCTCCCATAGAGCTTAACAGCAATGTTTAATATGGCACGCTATAGCATAACCGTGATTTAATCCAAGAGCAATACTTCCTCCACTCTCCTGTGTGATGTCACCTGCTACAAAGAGGCCTTCTACATTCGTCTCATAATGCTCATCATGGACCGGTTTGCCATCTTCTTCTTTGATGCCTGAGCTTGAAAGAAAAGCACTTGGTGTTGTCCCTCCGATTGCATAGATAACTCTGTCATAGATTTCCGGTTCAATCTCAGAAAAAAGTACTTTTATCCTCCCATCTTCTGTAGCTTCAAGCCCATCAATGTTTACACCTAAGATAGGACGGACTTCATTATGTGCTATAGCATTGGCGATATCTCTTTGATTTGTCGGATTTGCACGACGGAATGTCTCCCGGCGATAACAGATTGCCACATCATTGTTAGCACTCAAGTCAACTGCATACTCAACCGCACTGTCTCCTCCACCAACAACTAAAATCTTCTCGCCACTCCCACACTCATCTGTTGTATAGTTCACTTTTTTACGAATAGCAGGTGGAATCTTATAACTTGGTTTATTTGGTTTTCCCATACGGCCAATGGTGACGACGACATATTTTGCCTTAATGCTTTTTCCAGCCATATGCACTTCAAAATAGCCATCTTTTTTCTCAATACCTGTCACTTCAACATGCGTTTGCAACTCAACAGAGTGATTTTTAAGAATCTCATCAAAAAAATCGAGTGTTGTCTCTTTTGTACCATCTATAAAGTAGATATTGCCATCAAGTTCAACTTTTTGACCTTTCCACTCAACATCAACACGCTTGTTGTCTTTATAATACTTTCGTATGGTTGAATTATGATTTTCATCTTTTTCAAGAAGTATGATATTTCTCACACCCTGAAGATAACTCTCAACAGCAGTTGCAATTCCTGCAGGTCCTGCACCGACAATAGCCAATTCATAAATTTCATTCATCTATAACTCCTAGTTTTTCAAATCCCTCTTACTCTTTGATGAACAAGTTTAGCATATTTTAGAGTTAATGTCATATAACTATTAAGAAATCCCTAAATAAGCTGCTCTGGAAACTGCATCATAAACTTTTGTAGTTTTGGGGCAATGACAACTTGACAATATCCCTGCTGTGAATTAAGATTATAATAGTTCTGATGATATGGCTCAGCTGGGTAAACCTCACCCAAAGGACTTACCTCAGTTACAATTTTATCAGCAAACTCTGCTTGATGTTTTTCAATGGACTCTTCAATGACTTTTTTCTCATCTTCATTAGCATAATAAATAACAGAGCGATATTGTGTTCCTTTATCGGCACCCTGTTGGTTCAGTGTCGTCGGGTCGTGAATGACAAAGAAAATATCCAAAATCTCAGATAAACTTATAACATCTGCATCATAGCTAATGTCAACTACTTCCGCATGGCCCGTTGCACCGGAACAGACATTCTCATAGGTCGGATTTGGTCTTGCACCACCTGTATAAGCACTCACTGCGGAGAGCACCCCTTTTACATTTCTATAAACTGCTTCAATACACCAAAAACACCCACCACCTAATACTATTCGCTCTTTTCTCATGAATTACTCTCTTTTTTTACTTCATTATCTCCGCTTTGTGCTTAATGTTTGATACATTTTTTCCATTAAAGGTGTTTTTACAGCTTTGTTTTTTGCTATATATCCGCTAAGACTCTCTAACTCAGTACGTTTCTTGTTTTGAAAATCAAAATGCATTGATGTTGAAGCATCGGCTGGAAGTTTAGAAGCAGTATCAAGTGCTTTTTGCACTTCATCATCAATGTTTATTCCATAACTTTTTGCCACAGCTGCTATCTCCTCTAAAACTTCTTTTGTCTCATCATAGTGCTCTTTATAGATATATGCTATTGGCTTGTCATAGTACGATGTAAGTGTGGCAAATGCAGCAATGAAAATATACTTTTTCCATAGTGCGGTCTTTATATCATCAACAGTTTTATAACGCAATTCTGCTTTTTCAAAAAGTGAAGCTAAAACCTCAGCTGCTTCCTTGTCACCTCCAAAAACAGCAGCGAAAACCTTACCCTTTTTACGAATGACACCTGGACTCTCAATATGTGAAAGAATATATATCGCACCCTCAAGTACCCTTGCGTGAGAGATATCTCGCAGCTTATCACCGTTATCTACACCATTTGCAAAAGAGATAAGCAGACTCTCATCATTTATACATGGAGCAATACCTTTATAACTCTGCAGCAGATCATAACTTTTTACACAGAAGAGTACAACATCAAAAATACCCTCTGCCTCACGCAGCTCTCTGGCATCGATAGCCACATTCCACTCTACACTATCCTCTTTGACAGTAAGTCCATGCTTTTGAATTGTACCTAGATGCTCTCCTCGTCCAAAACCAATAACATCGATACCTGCTTTTGTGAATGAAGCTGCCAAATACCCACCAACACCGCCTAGTCCAATTACTGCTACTCTCATACTTATTTTCCTTTGAATTATTATATAATAGCATCACTAAAAAGGAGAAGTATGCCACGTATTGCAAGTGAAGATTTTTACAATAACGCAATTAAAAAGCATGGACTAACTCCTCAGGGGGTCTGCTGGCTGAGTTTTGCTCATCAACAGATTCGTTTTGATGTTATTTGTGAGCTGCTTCCGGATAATTTAGCCGAGTACTCACTTACAGATGCAGGTTGTGGTTTTGGTGACTTCTATAGCTACCTGCAAAACAATGGTAAGCTTCCAAACAAATACAGAGGTATTGACTCTCTTAATACAATGTGTGCAATAGCAAAGAAAAAAACAGACCAAGAGATACTTCACGCAGATATAACAAACACAGAAGTTCCTGTGAGTGATTATGTTATATGCAGCGGGGCGATGAATGTTTTAACGCCTTTTGAGACAAATCTCTTTATAAACAACTGTTTTACGGCTTCCAAAAAAGCTTTTATCTTCAATATCTTATGCGCAGAAGACAACTCACAAACATATAACTACCTTCCAAAAGAAAAAATTACAGAGATGGCAACAGCACTCAAGGTAAAAAAAGTTCTTCTGCGTGAGGATTATATCAACAACGATATCACTGTAGGATTTTTCAAGTAATGTGTGCAATTTTTGGAATTTTAGGCGAATATGATGATGCACAGGCAAAATATGCTCTTGGCAAACTCTCCCATCGTGGACCTGATTTTTGCGGTATCGAGCGAAGAAAAAATCTTTTTTTTGCACATCAACGCCTCTCCATAACAGATACACATACAAGAAGCCATCAGCCTCTCAAGCACAAAGAGATACTACTCTCTTTCAATGGTGAGATCTATAACTTTAAAGAGCTGAGAGAGGAGTTAAACTTTGACTTTCAGACACAGAGTGATTCTGAAGTTATCATAGCCGCTTACCTTAAATGGGGAGTTGCCTTTGTAGAACATCTTCGAGGTATGTTCGCCATAGCCCTGCTCGATGGAGAAAAACTCTACCTTTTTCGTGACAGACTTGGGAAAAAACCACTCTTTTATCTCCAAGAGGGTAACAGTTTTTATTTTGCTTCAGAGATAAAGGCACTCACGCCATTTCTAAAGAAAAAAGAGCTCTCTTATGATGCGCTCTCTTCTTATCTGAGCTATCTTGCCCCTACTGCACCCCACACTTTTTACAAAAAGATTAAAAAACTCGCTCCCTCAGAGATGCTTACAGTAGAGAACAATCACGTTACCATAAAACCTTACTATGATATCTTAAATACGCAAGCCAATCAAATTCACTCTAAAGAAGAAGCTATCGCAAAGCTCACGCAATCTTTAGAAGAGTCTATAGCCTTGCGTCTTGAGAGTGATGCACCTATGGCAGCACTACTTAGTGGAGGCATTGACAGTGCGACACTGAACTTTTATGCAAAAAGATTCGGCAGACCACTTGTCAGCTATACTTTGGGATTTGAAAATTTCGGTAAATATGATGAACGCTCAAACGCTAAAGAGAGTGCAAAACTTTTAGGTATAGAAAATATCCAGATTGAACTGAGCAAAAAAGCGTATATTGACACAATCGACACTGTTTTTGAAACACTTGACGAGCCGCTTAATGACCCGGCAGCCATCCCACTTCATCATCTCTTTTCTCACATTAAAAAAGATGGCTTTCGAGTAGTTCTCAGTGGAGAGGGGAGTGATGAACTCTTTTTGGGCTATAGGCAGTATTTTGAATATCTTGAGATGGAAGCAGCCAAAAAAGTATTTCATAAAAACTGGCTCAAAAAATATTTTCGTTCCAACTTTAGTATGAATCGTGAGTGGGAGTGGTACAAGCGGGCTTTTGAAGGGGAGGTTATCTTTCGAACTTCAAGTGAAAAGTTTACCGATATGCAAAAGAACATCTTAATGAAGAGAAATATTCGTGACGGAGATGGGTTTTTATACCTCAAGCAAATGCGTGAGCGTTTTGAATCTTCATCACACTCTGATGAGTCTATCTGGTTTTCCTATGCAGACCTGCAACACTTTCAGGCAGAGCACTTTCTTGCAAAACTGGATCGTGTCAGTATGGCACACTCCATTGAATCACGTACACCCTTTTTGGACCATAAGTTTGTAGAGCTTCTCTTTAGTGTTGCCCCCTCCCTTCGTTACCAAGATGGTATCACAAAAGGGCTACTCAAAGATATGCTCCAGGATAAACTTCCTCCAAATATTCTCTCACGCAAGAAAAAAGGATTCTCAAACCCTTATGGAGAGTATCTCTATGACAGTGGTCGTGTTGAGCTCATAGAAACGGTCAATAAACAAACAGGCATGTTTAAAGAGGAGATTTTACAAGAATACATTCAGCGTGCTCGAAGCGGCAGATTTAAACAACATGTATGGGGTCTTTATGTGCTCTCCCACTGGATAGAAAGAGAACTGCTGTGAAACATATTGAGGAAAAACACTTTACCTATCTTATTCTACTTGCAATGTTCTTTTGGGGTGGAGGCTGGACAGCACTCAAAATACTTACCTATAATCTTCCAATGGATGTCATTATATTTTGGCGATTTTTTCTGATGAGTCTGGCATTTTTACCGATTCTCTACTTTATCCGTATCCCATTCAAACTTAATATGCACAGTTTGAAGTATATCTTTGGCAGCTCTGTTTTAAACATCTCCTTTATGATCTCTTCTTTTATGGGTATCAAATATGGTTATGCAGGAGCCGGAAGTGTCATCATTACCACTTTTAGCCCTATCATGACCTTTTTACTTGTGGCCATACTTTTTCGTAAACGACTGCGTACTAAACAATATTTTGGACTTATTTTAGGTTTGATGGGTGGATATATTCTTTTAGAGCTGGGTGATTTTTCACACTTCTTGAGCTCATCAAATCTATACTTTTTACTCTGTGCTACAATATGGGCAGGAGTCACTCTTCTCTCGCAACATTCACAAAAACATATTCACCCTATCCACTACAGTTTTGCCATCTCACTTATTGCTACTATAGTGACATTTTACTATGCAAAAGATTCTGCGCCTCTTAGTGTCTTTCATCAAGGAGTAGAGTTTTGGAGTGCGATGATCTACCTCGCTGTCTTTGGACAAGCCATTGCTACGACTATCTTTTTTATTGCAAGTGGAAAACTAGGGAGTGAGAAAACCAGCTCTTTTATGTTTTTGGTACCGCTTTTTGCACTTTTTTCTGCCTGGCTTATCTTGGACGAACCAATGCAGCTGCACATTATCATCGGTGGTGGGGTCTCTATGCTTGCAGTCTACTTTATCAATAAGAAAGAAAATTGACGATAAAATTAACCTGTTTAATGTATTTTTAACATCAATTACTGTAATATTTTTTATAAAATTTGATAATAAAAGGATTATCCATGAAGAAAGTACTTGTTTTAGGTGGTGGATTTGCGGGTGTTGATGCTGCAACATATCTTACAAAAATGGGTTACAATGTTACACTTGTAAGTGACAGAGAGTACTTTTATATCTACCCTACTTCCATCTGGGTTCCAACACGTGAGAGTGAATTCAAAGATGTCTGTGTGGACTTAAAGGAGTTGCAGCGTGCACATGGATTTGAACTTATTATCGATGCGGTAGAGGCTATCTCAAAAGCTGAGAACTCTGTAACCTTAGCAGGTGGTAAAGTACTGAATGATTATGATTATCTCATCATTGGTATCGGTGCATCCAAAATGAAACCAAAGGGTGTAGAAAATACTCTCTCGATCTGTGGTGCACCTGAGCAGGCTCTTGCTATCCGTGATGAAATTGACAAACTTATTGAAAAAGGAAGTGGAAAAATTGCTATGGGCTTTGGAGGAAATCCTAAAGACTCCTCAGCAGTACGTGGCGGACCTGGGTTTGAACTGCTTTTTAATGTCCACAACCTACTCAAGAAAAAAGGTATCCGTGATAAGTTTGAGCTGACTTTCTTTGCTCCGATGGCAGAACCAGGCAAAAGAATGGGACCACAGGCACTAAAGATGATGGATGTTTTCTTTACAAAACTAGATATTAACAAACACTTTGGCAAAAAGATAACACATTTTGAAAAAGATGGTATTGTTTTTGAAGATAACAGCAAACTTGAAGCTGACTTTATGATGTTTATCCCTGCAGGTGACGGACATGATGTTATCAAAAATTCAGACCTACCACAAAATGAGGCAGGTTTTGTAAAGACTGATGACACCTCTTGTGTTTTAAACGAAGACGGCACAATGAGCAACATCTATGCTATTGGTGATGTAGCAGCTCTTGAAGGCTATGACTGGAGAGCAAAACAGGGGCATATTGCAGAGGTCATGGCAAAAAATGCGGCCCATAATATTGAGCAACGCGATAGCGGTGGTTCAGATTTTAAAGGTTATAACGAACACCTTAATATTTTGTGTGTTATGGACAGTGGTGATGGTGCTGCTTTTGTTTATAGAGATGAAAAACGTGCTTTTATGTTGCCGATGCCTTTCATCGGACACTGGATGAAAAAAGCATGGGGTCTTTACTGCCGTAACTCCAAATTGGGAAAGATACCAAGAATTCCCGGCATGTAAAAATATATAACATAAATTAATATGTTTCATTTTGTTACAATATCTTCTTTTACCCCCCCCCTTAACAAAAAGATATTTATTCAATAAAAATTACCTTAACTATTTGTTATAATGTCTCACTTTTATATAAAGCAGGAAAACATATGGCACTACAAAAAAGTCTCTCGAAACTTGATGCTCCAAAAAACATTACTAATAACGAAAAAGTTTTAGGTGCTAATGACTTTATTATCTCCAAGACAGATACAAAAGGTCGTATAATCTACTGCAATGAAATTTTTGCGAAAATGGCAGGCTACCCTCCTGCTGATTTAGTCGGAGCAAATCACAACCTCATCCGTCACCCTGACATGCCAAAGCTAGCATTTAAACTTGTATGGGATTTGATACAGCAAAAAGATGAATTTTTCGGCTTTGTAAAAAATCTTTGTGCTGATGGAGGGTATTATTGGGTATTTGCCTATATCACAGCAGATGTAGATACACACGGCAACATTGTAAGCTATACATCTGTAAGAAGAAAGATGCCACAATCTGCCATAGATATCATCACTCCTATCTACAAACAACTCCTTGAAGCTGAACATAGCGGCGGTGTAGAGGCATCACAAAAGATACTGGATGAGCTGCTTAAAGAACATCAGCTTGACTATGCAGAATTTATCATAAACTTACAATTAGGAGCTACCTTATGACTCTTTTTTCATTCAATAATAAGAGTACCAATGAAACAGAACTAATGACACAGATAGCTTCTGTACTCAGAGACGTAGAAAATGGCAAGCTCTCTTCGAGAGTTATCCTTGATAAAAAAGAGTCCCCGCTGGAGAAAATTGCCTGGAACATCAATAACTCACTTGATCAGATGGAGGTCATACTGCGTGAGACACGCTATACCATTCAAGCCATCACAGATGGAAAAATGTACAGGCATATGTTCCCTGAAGGACTTCACGGTGAATTTAGCGCAACTGCAAAAGAGATTCAAAAGGCCATTGCTTCTATGAAAGCAAATGAGCGTTACAAACTGATGGGGCTTTTATCAACAGAGTTTAATCAACTCAATGGTGGTATGAAAGGCAACCTTGATATGATTACAGCTGACATCAACAAAACAAAAGATGCTTTTGTAAGAGTAACAGAACTTACTTCTCATGCAACTGAATCAACAAGAGTCAGTTATGAAGCGGTCTCTGCAACAACTCAAGAGATTTCAGAGCTTAACAATCTTGTCGTAGATACAACACAAGCGATTGAGTTGATGGATGAAAATGTCAATGAGATTACCAATGTCGTTAATCTCATCAAAGATATTGCAGACCAGACAAATCTACTTGCACTTAATGCTGCCATCGAAGCTGCACGTGCCGGTGAGCATGGGCGTGGTTTTGCCGTTGTTGCCGATGAAGTACGAAAACTTGCAGAGAGAACAACCAAAGCAACAGGAGAGATTAGTATTACCATCCAAAATCTCCAACAACAATCAAGCGGTATCTCCGAAAATGCTGCAAACATGCGCAGTATCGCAACAAGTGCAAATGAAACAATGGATAACTTCTCTGATACAATGAGTCAGCTTAACGCTGATATGGATGCAACATCAAAAGAGTCCAATAAAAGCAGTTTCGCCCTTTTCCTTGCAAATTACAAAATTCATCACATCATCTTTAAATCAAATGCTTACTCTGCCGTTGTCAACGGTACAGTAACCCAGGAGTTAAAAAAAGATTCTCACCATTGTGGTTTTGGTTCTTGGTACTACAATCAGGGAATGAAAATCTTTGGAGACAACCAAACCTTTAAAAAGATACAAATACATCATGAAGAGTTCCATAATCTTATCAATGAAAATCTTGACTGTGCGCTTAGAGGAGGATGTATGGCAAAAAGTGATTCAAAAGATGAAATTGTCAATAGATTTAAAAAGGCTGAAGAGCACTCCAATATAATGTTTTCTCTTATGGATCAATTAGTAGAAGAGTTAGGTGATAACATCAATATGAGTAATGTTGTAGCCTAAAAAGTTTACTTTTGCGCATTCTTTGCTTCTTGAAGCTTTCGCTTTAGCTTCATCTTTCTCTTTGCAAGTTCGCGCATATCTGCTGTGGTGTCACTCTCATCCATAATCTCGACACCTAAAATTGTCTCAACACAATCTTCAAGTGTTAAAATTCCCTCAGTCTGATCATAATTATCTTTGACTAAAAACATGTGCTCTTTTTTCGATATAAAAAGGTCAAGAGCCTTACTTACCGGTACATTTTCATTGATAGCAAAGATATCTTTTCTTATCTCTTTGAGCGTTGCTTTTTTGTTTTTAAGCAGTTGTTTAAATATTCTTTTTGTCAACACCAAACCGGTTACATCTTCGATACTTTCATTGTAGACAGGAATACGGGAAAATTTAAATATAGATTCCTCTTTTTTCACAACCTCTTCGATAGTCATATTTTCATCGAGTGCAAAAACAACACTTCTTGGTGTTAAAACCTCTGAGACTTTGATATTGTCAAGATTGAGCATATTTTCAATAACATCAGACTCTTTTTCATCAATAACACCCTCATCTTCACTCATCAACATACTCTCGAGTAGCTCTTCTTTTGTAAGTCTATGTGCGTCATCTTTTCCTTTGGAAATTTTATTAGTCACCGCAAGTGTTGTTAAGATAATAGGATAGGTTAACCAGATAAAAATTCTAATAAAATAGGCTGCAAGCGGTGCTAATTTTTTCCAGTAAATTGCACCGATAGTCTTTGGAATGATCTCAGAGAGAAAAAGAATGGCAAATGTCAGTATAACAGAGACAACAACAACCGCATCATTTCCAAAAATTTCTGAAGCCTGAGCCCCAACAGCTGCTGCACCCAAAGTATTTGCAATAGTGTTTAAAATCAAAATAGAAGCAATAGATTTATTGATATTCTCTTTTTGAAGGCGCAATAGTTTACCGATTGATGGTCTCTCTTTTTCCAATACTGCTACATATGACATGTTTATGGAAAGAAGTACTGACTCTAATACCGAACATACAAAAGATATGCCTACAGATAATAGAAAAAATATGAGTAGCAATTCCAAGTTATATCATCCTTATAATAGTATAATTTTTGCAAGCCCTAAAAAGCTGAAAAAACCTACAACATCCGTAACAGTTGTCAAGATGACCGTACTTCCAATGGCAGGGTCAATTTTCAACCATTTTAACACCAATGGGATAACAGCACCAAAAAAACCTGCCATAAAAAGATTTATGATCATTGAGAGTCCAATGACCACACCCAGCATTGGCAAATTAAACCATGTCCAGGCTATCATACCCATCACAAGAGCAAAGATCAGCCCATTCATCAAAGAGATGGCTACTTCTTTTTTGATAGAACGGAATGCATCCCCTTGTGATATCTCACCAAGAGCCAACTGACGTACAACAACTGTCAGTGTCTGCGTTCCTGCATTACCACCCATCGAAGCGACAATAGGCATCAGTACAGCTAAAGCTACCATAGAGTTAATAGTGCTCTCAAATATACCGATGACCAAAGAGGCGGCAATCGCTGTTAAAAGATTGATACCAAGCCAATAGGCACGCTTACGCCCTGCTTTTAGTATATCTTCATCCTCTTCTGCTTCATCATCAACACCGGCTAGATTATACATCTGTTCTGTTGCATGTTCGTTAATTATATCATAGATGTCATCAGAGGTGATACGACCAAGCAAAACACCCTCTTCATTTACGACTGGCATAACAGAAACATCATATTGTTTAAAAAGTTCTACGACCTTTTTGATATCTTCTCTGTCATATGCCTTGATTGGTTCAAAGGACTCATCACTTTTTCCAATGTTCTCTTCTATTGTTTTTGAAAAATCAAAGATGAGTAAATCATCCAAACCTACCGTATAAAGAAGTTTATTATGATCATCAACAATAAAGAGGTTTTGAATATTTTCAAGTTCATTGGCCTTACGAAGACGTGCAAAACGCTTAATGACATCTTGAACAATCTCATCAGCGTGAGCTGTAAAGACTTCAAGCTGCATATAGGCACCAGCTTCATCTTCTTCATATTTTTGAAGCTGTGCTATCTCTTTTTTATCATCTTCAGCAAGTGTTTCAAAAACCTGTGATGCAACATTTTCATCAACATCTTCAAGCTCTTGCATAAACTCTAACTGATCATCAGATTCGAGTTCAGATACAGCTTGAGAGAGCTCATCCACACTTAAATTTTCAACAACATCATCAAAATATCTATCTGGAAGTGCGAGAGCTACATCACCAACAAGCTCTTTTGGAACGATTTTGATGGCTTGACTAAATTTACCATCATCCATTCCTCGTAAAATATTGGCGATTTCAGAAGGATGCATCTCACTGACATCATGAGATGCTATATAGTTTTTAATTTCTTTCATGAGCGAAATTATAGCAGATAATAGCTATACTTTTGCTACTTTACTATGATTCATCATTTATCATATTTTGTAAGCTTGTTATAGCGGATCATACTGCGAAGCTCTTTCACATACGCATCGCCTCTTTCAGAATAATGCTTTAAGCCTTTAATAATTTCTGTAACGGGTTTGCCCTCATAGTTCATTTGTTTGAATGCTTTATAGCGTAGTGAAGATGAAAGCATAAAGTAGTACTGTCTGATTGCCTCATCAAGGTTGTCAAACTTTCTGACCCAGATCGTTCGCTTTCCACGTTTTTGCGATGCTGCGATTCTCTTTTGTTTCGAACTCGTACTCCAGACACCAAAGATATTGTTGGCTTCACGAAAAAATCGAGATGTACCCCATGCACTCTCCATGGCAGCCTGCGCCAAAGCTATACTCATAGGATGCGGCTTTAAAGCAATAAGAAGTTCTTTATCCGTTTTTACTTTATACTTCTTTTTCAGAGCTGCGATTTTTTCTTGATTTGTGTGGTTTTGTAGATCTTTTTTTACTTCAAGATACTGTTTTTGCAACTCTTTGTGCACATGTTCAATCGGTGGTACCAAAAGAGCAAAAAACCGCTTTTTCTTCTCTTGGACACTCATGTTTTTTGGTACTACATTAACAGAATAATGCTGCTGTTTTGCGAAACAGTTTGTCACTGTTAAACTACTCAAAAGCAGTAAAGCTGTCAATAAAATTTTCATTTTCTTCCTTTAAATTATAATAATGTAAAAAGATAGCCTGAAGAAGTTTTTTTAACTTTGTACTGATAGTACCCATCCAACTCTATAACGACACGATAATAGCCTTTATGCGTTCCCACTCTGATCTTTTTAAATAAAGAGTGTTTGATACTCTTCACATAACTTCCTATATCTGTCTCACGTTTAAAGTCACAAACTATCCTATGTGGTTTTGTCAGTAAAAAATCTCGTAACAACTTCTCTTTTGTTACTACATTTAGCTTTTTCCCATATGCATAAAATGTTATAAAATTTAATGATACAATTTTTTTGTACTGTGCTTTCTTAGGAGCAGGTCTCTTCTTTTTCTTTACAATGACAGATTGTTTACCTTCAGTAGAAGGTTCATAATAACTTTGAGAGATAAAGAGCGGCAGATGCCAATCCACTGCATTATGCAGCTGAATCTTTTTCGTTGCGATTGAGCCGTCAAGGTTTTTATACTCTACAGTAACACTCTCCAATATTCTTGCAGTAGAAGGAAATGTCAATGTAGCACGTTTGAGTGGTGGTGCTTTTTCAATCTTGCTCGATGTTAAGGGAATATTTTCTGCCGTATCAATCGGAAAAAATGGATTTTCTCTCGCAAATAAAAAAAGAGGAAGAAAAAGAAGGGCTAAAAAGAGTCTTATCATATAAAACACCTGTTTTTTGTAAACATTATAGCAAATTTATATGATTATTGTGCAGAAATTTCTTTCAATTCAAAATACTCACGCTGTAGTTCTGCATTCTCATTTTTGAGTCGTACAACTTCATCTTGAAGATAATTCTCATAGTCTTGCAGACCAAAAAGAACCTCTAGTGAATTTGTTCCATAAAAAATTATACCCAGATAGATCCCAAACAGGACTATCAAAATGAACAAAAGAAAAAACTTTTTAAGAGAAAGTCCCAAGTATCGCTGAGTTATACTCTCCTCGGTATCAATCTCTTCGTAAAGCTCCTCTTTGTTCATAAACTTCTCTTAGTTAAAAAGAGCAGATCCTAAATATTCACCATAGACTACTTCATTTTCAATCTCTAAAAGACGGTTATATTTTGCGGTTCTCTCACCACGTGCAGTTGAGCCTGTTTTGATCTCACCACAGTTAAGAGCAACTGCAAAATCTGCGATGAAAGCATCTTCACTCTCACCGGAGCGGTGACTCATAACACATTTGTAACCATTTCTCTGTGCAAGGCGAACAGTAAGCATTGTCTCAGATACTGAACCAATTTGATTTGGCTTGATAAGAATCGCATTTGCAATTCCTTTTTGAATACCTTCATTTAAGATATTTGCATTTGTAACAAAAAGATCATCTCCAACGATTTGGATTTTATCTCCAAGCTTCTCAGTCATGAGTTTAAATCCATCCCAATCATCTTCACTCAGGCCGTCTTCAATAGATACTATCGGATATTTCGCACATAAATCTTCATAATAAGCAACAAGTTCAGCTGATGATACCGTACGATTTTCACTATCAAGTCTGTAGCCACCTTCAGTTACAAGTTCACTCGCAGCAACATCAAGTGCGATTGCAATCTGCTCACCAGGCTTGTATCCAGCTTTTTCAATTGCTTCCATTATGATTTGAATAGGCTCTTCGTTTGAACTTAGATCTGGTGCAAAACCACCCTCATCACCAAGCGCCGTATTGTGTTTTTTTGCTTTTAAAATAGCTTTTAGATTGTGATAAACTTCAGCAGAAGCACGAAGAGACTCTGCAAAATCTTCAAAACCTACAGGCATGATCATATATTCTTGAAAATCAACAGAGTTATCAGCGTGGCTTCCACCATTGATAATATTGAGCATTGGTGTTGGCATAACCATTGCATTCGCACCACCTAGGTAACGGTAAAGTGGTACACCAAGACTTTGTGCTGCAGCACGTGCAACTGCCATAGAAACACCTAGAACTGCATTAGCACCTAACTTTCCATAGTTTTGTGTTCCATCGAGTTCTTTCATCATACCGTCAATGACAGCTTGGTTAAACGGACTCATACCGATGAGTGCATCAGAGATAATACTGTTTACATTCTCAACAGCCTGAAGCACACCTTTTCCCATATAGCGATTACCACCATCACGAAGCTCTAATGCCTCACGCTTACCGGTACTTGCCCCTGAAGGAACGATTGCACTTGCTATTGTCCCATCACTCAAAGTCACTGTTGCTTTTACTGTTGGATTACCACGAGAATCCATTACTTCTATCGCACTTACGTTATCTATAAACATATATCTGCCTTCATAAAATAAATTGCCGTATTTTAACCAAATTCAATTAAAAATTTGTTTAGCTATTTCTCTTCTAGACATCCGCTTCAGCAATTTCTGAAGTATCCATGGTCATTAAAGAGCTAATCCCCATGGCCTGTTTGATTTTTTCTTCAATCTCATTTGCAAGTTCTGGTTCATCTTTGAACTTCGCTTTGACATTTTCACGTCCCTGTCCAAGCTTTGTCTCGCCATAACTAAACCAGGCACCGCTTTTATCAACGATATCGAGTTTTACACCATAATCAACAAGTTCACCCTCTTTTGAGATTCCCTCACCAAACATAATATCAAACTCAGCTTGACGAAATGGTGGAGCTACTTTGTTTTTAATCACTTTAGCTTTTACACGGTTACCAATCTGGCTCTCACCCTGTTTTAGGGATGCAATACGACGCACATCAATACGTACAGAGGCATAAAACTTCAGAGCATTACCGCCTGTTGTCGTCTCCGGAGAGCCATATCCCATCATACCGATTTTCATACGAATCTGATTGATAAAAATTACTGTACAGTTCATTTTGTTAAGCACACCTGTAAGTTTACGCAGTGCTTTTGACATCAAACGCGCCTGTACACCTACTTGCTGGTCATTCATTTCACCTTCAAGCTCAACCTTTGGAGTCAGTGCAGCAACAGAGTCAATCACAATTAAATCAATCGCACCACTACGCGCAATTGTCTCAACTATATCAAGTGCCTGCTCACCATAGTCAGGTTGCGAAACCAAAAGATTATCGATATCTACGCCAAGATTTTTTGCATACACAACGTCTAAAGCATGCTCCGCATCGATAAAGGCACACACCCCACCCTGTTTTTGACACTCTGCTGTTATCTGAAGCGCAAGTGTTGTTTTCCCTGAAGACTCCGGCCCATAAATCTCTACAACTCTTCCTTGTGGTACACCACCAATTCCAAGAGCCAAGTCTAAGCCAAGAGATCCTGTTGAGATTGACTGAATCGGTTCAATCTCTTTATCTCCCAAGCGCATTAAAGCACCTTTTCCAAAGGCCTTATCTATCTGCTTAATAGCCAAGTCTAATGATTTTTGTTTGTTTGCATCCATTTTGGACTCACTTATTATGAAATTTGGAGTAATTGTAGGTAAAAAAATCCTACCTATTCAAAAATATGTCATTTTGCCATATTTTTAAATAGAATTTTCTAGAAATATGCGAAATTCTAACGAAAAAAAGACAACTATGGTACCTCTTTTTCAAATGCTTCATAGATATGTAAAAGTTTTTCAATCTCTTTGACATCAAAAGCTTTTATGGCATTTTCAAGAGCTTCAAGATAACGTTTCAAGTCTTTGTCATTATAGCTCTCTGCTATCTCTCTAAGTACTGATGCAAAAGCTTTTATATCTTGCATATTATGACTTTTCACTGCCTGAGCTGCTAGTGGAGTTACCACGTTTAAGAGTTTTTTACAAAGTTTCTCACGCAAAAGAATCTCATGTAAATCTATCTTCTCTTGAGCTTCACTCTCAACAAGCTGATGTTTTAAAAAAGTTTTTATCACATCAAAGAGCTCTTCTTTATGAATGGGTTTACGCAAATATGCATCAAACAACTCTTTATCAACTTCTGTAAAATCCCCCTTGAGAACTGATGCGCTCAATGCAATGACAGGAATCTCTTTTTTTCCTTTTATGGCACGCGTTGCTTCATAACCATCCATTACCGGCATACGAATATCCATAATAATCAGGTCATACGCATTTTTTTCTGCCATCTGTAGTGCCTCAAGTCCATTTTTTGCACTATCAACAGCAAGGTTTGTATCTTGAAAATTATTAATAAGCAACTCTCTGTTATCATCAATATTATCAACAACCAGTACTCTTGCTTTTTCAAAAACTACTTTTTTTCTCTTCTTGCTTTTTCTCTCTTGAGGAAAAAATTTGTTCTGGAGTGATGCAATATCAATCCCAAAGAGTTTGATTATAAATTTTGATCCTATATGCTCTCTACTCTCTACACTAATTTTACCGCCCATCATTTCAGTCAATCTTTTTGAGATCGCAAGACCAAGTCCGGTCCCTCCATACTCTCTATTGTCCTGTCCGTCTTTTTGTTTAAAGGCCTGAAATATCTTCTCCAACTGATCTTTTGGAATGCCAACTCCACTATCTTTTACGATGATTTCCAAATCTACTTTCGATTTATACTCATCAATTTTATCTATCTTTACAATCAGATTGATATTCCCCTCAGAAGTGAACTTTACAGCATTGCCTATAAGATTAAAGATGACCTGTCTCAGCCGTGTCGCATCAAGCAAAAGACTTTGCGGTATTTTGTTGTCAATATCTATGTGTAATTCTAGACCTTTTGAGCTGATCATCGGTTCAAAAATGGAGCCTACCTCATCGAAGAGCTCATAGATATTTGTCGGTACTTTTTGCAACTCCATCTTTCCTGCCTCTATCTTAGAGAGGTCTAAAATATCATTGATAAGCATCAGAAGTGTGTTACCTGCTGATTGAATCGTTTTTACATAGGATTTGAGTCGTTCCTCTTGAATCTGTTCACTTAGCAGCTCAGTAAAACCAATAATTGCATTCATAGGTGTCCTGATCTCATGAGACATATTTGCCAAAAATTCTGACTTGGCTCTGTTTGCCTGTTCAGCAGCCTCTTTTGCCTTTTGCAACTCTTGTTCAACTTTTTTACGCTCTTTAATCTCTCTTGAGAGTCTTGTGTTCCAATATAAAGCGGCAATTATCAGTATAATCAATAGTGTTGCAACTTGAAAGATCAAAGTATAGTCCTTTGCTTCATTCACAGTTACTGCAAGCCATCTGTTTGTTATATCTTGACGCTCTTGGTCTGTGATACTCTCTATCGCTTTATTGATAATGCCTAAAAGTATATGATTCTCTTTATGTACCAAAAATTTATGGTTAAATTTAAAATCTATCTTACCGGCGATATGTAGCTCATTTGGATAATATCTTCCGACATAATACATCGCTGTAGCCATATGCCCTAAAAATGCGTAGGCTTTCCCATCTTTTACGAGTTCAAGTGATTCTAAAATAGAGTTTGTAGGAATTATTTTGATATCTTTTTTATACTCTTTGAGGTAATTATAACTTGTAAAATATTTTGGTACTGTGATAACTTTGTCTTTTATGTCATCAATATTGTTGACAAAAGATTTCTCATTTTTTGTGACCAGTACAAAAGGAAAAGAGACAAATGTTTTTGATGTCAGTCCAAGGGAGTTTTCATAAGGGTTTTCTCCTACACCCGGAACCAAATCAATTTTGTTCTCTTTAAAGTTTTGAAGCACATCCGGCCAAGATTTTGATGGCTTATAAACAAACTGCAAACCTGTCTTTTTACTCAGCAGTGCCATATAATCGCCAAGCATACCACCCATATGATTGTTTTCTATGATGGAAAGAGGCTTCCAGTTTACTTCACTGTAACGCAAAGTTGGATGTCTTTCAATCCACTCTCGCTCCTCTTGCGTGAGTGTTTCAAGTCTTGTGTTTATTTTATTGAGCAGTGTTGCATCAAACCACTTATTAATGATTTGACGTTTTTCATTCTCTGTAATTGCATCGAGCGCTTTTTGCATGATAGAAAAAAGCAGAGGCTTCTCTTTATCGATGGCAACAGCTACTTTTGTTTGCATATGTGGAACTTTATTGACAACCTTCAGATTCGCTAGAAAATTATGTTTAATGATATAGGTAGCAACTGCTATATTTCCAATATATGCATTGGCATTCCCTACAGAGACCTCTTCAAGTGCATCATTGTTCGAAGAGGTAAGCAGCAGTTTTATCTCCGGATGATTTTTACTTAACCACTCATGCAGATACGAATCCTCATTGACGGCAACGATTTTATCTTTTAGGTCAGCAAGTGTTTCAATATCATCTGTTTGCGTGAGAGTAATAATAACCAGAGGCATTGCTACATACGGTTTTGTAAAAAGAAGAAACTTCTCTCTGCTTGGTGTTTTTGCAGCACAGGCAAGACCATCAATCTTTTTTGAGCTCATGCGCTCCATAGTTTTGTACCATTTATCGGGAACTACCTCTATCTCAAGTCCGCTTTTTTGTGCGATAAGCTTTAAAAAATCTGCAGATATCCCTGTATGTTCTCCTGATGCATCCATAAAATCATAAGGTGCCCATGAATAGTCAGCTCCTAAAACAACCTTTGGATGCTCTTGTAAATAAGCTTTTTCCTGTGGAGTAAGTGCTAATTCTCCGGCAAAAAGCACAAATGGTAAAAAGAAAAAAATGAAAAAATAACGCATACTACACAATCTCTAAAAACTCATCAAGATGTTCTTGAAATATTGTAACAACAGTAGGATCAAATTGTTTACCGCTTTGCTCAATAATATAGGATGCAGACTTCTTTGCATCCCATGCTTTAGCATATACTCTGTCATGGTTCAAGGTATCAAAAACATCAGCAACAGCAACAATGCGCCCTAAGATATTGATATCTTCTCCTCGAAGCCCCTTCGGATAACCAGAACCATCCCAGCGTTCATGATGCTCAAGGGCTATGATATCTACTGCTTTCATAATTTTTCTTGAAGAGTTTCTTAAAAGTTCGTGCGCTTTTGTTGTATGTTTTTTGACAATCTCTAGCTCTTGTACCGAAAGTGGAGCTTCTTTTTGAAGTATCGCCTGAGGAACGGCTATTTTTCCAATGTCATGCATAGGCGCTGCATGATAAATAACCTCCTCATCGTCATCACTCAAACTCTGATGATAATGTGCAAGCAGTTTTGAGATCTCCGCTACACGACGAACATGTTCACTACTCTCATCTGAAACAGACTCCATCAGACCTGATAGTATATAGATCATCTCGATTTGATTTTTTTCAAGTTCAGTAAGTAGACGCTCCTCACTCAGTTTTACTTTCCTCTCTAAAGTAATATTGTGATACTTTAAAATCTCTTTTGCTGTATAGAGTTGCAGATGGTTTTTCACACGAGCTATAAGCTCTTCAGCCTGAAAAGGCTTTGTAATATAATCTACACCACCCACTCGAAAACCATGTGATATAGAGTCTATATCAACTTTTGCCGTTAAAAAAATAACGGGAATATCTTTGAGCTTCTCATGGCGCTTCATCATTTGGCACAGCTCAAAACCATCAATCCCCGGCATCATAATATCAAGCAGCACCAAATCAAATTCATTGTTTAAAAGCAGTTCATAGGCTGCTTCTCCTGAAGTAGCAAAAGAGAAGTCATAATTGTCTTCTTCTAAAATATTCATGGCTACCTGAATATTGTCAGCAACATCATCAACAATTAAAATCTGATATTTCAAATCCATCTTAACGGTCCTACTCTATGACATTTGTTTTTAGTATATCATATTTTCTACTTTAAAACCCTTTTAGTCCACTTTTATTCTTATTTGGTTACAATCTTTTTCATGAAAAAAACTCTTATAGCACACTCACCTGACGCCGATGATATCTTCATGTACTACGCCATTAAATTTGGCTGGGTAGGGATGAAAGATGTCACTTTTGACGATATCGCAAAAGATATTCAAACATTAAATGAAGATGCCCTTAACGGTATGTATGACATTGTTGCTATCAGTTTTGCGCTCTATCCGCACATCAAAGAGGAGTATGCACCTCTACGTACTGCTGTAAGTTTTGGGGAGGGTTACGGTCCAAAAGTCATCAAGAAAAAGGGGAGCAAACTCAAACGTAACTTTAAAGTAGCTCTCAGCGGTAAGCATACGACCAATGCGATGCTCTTTCGCATCGCCTACCCTGATGCACGCATAACATATATGAATTTTTTAGAGATTGAACAGGCAGTACTCGATGGTGCTGTTGATGCCGGTGTTTTAATCCATGAGTCGATTTTGACCTATAATGACGAGCTTGAAGTTGAGCGTGAGATGTGGGATATCTGGCAAGAACTCGCAGGAGAGGAATTACCACTTCCACTCGGTGGTATGGCAATTCGCCGCTCACTGCCGTTAAACAAAGCCATAGAGTATGAAAAAACACTTACTAAAGCTGTTCAGGTCGCACGTGATCATAAAGAGAGACTCTCAAAAATGTTAATCGAACGTGATCTGGTTCGCATTGATGCAGCAACACTTGACAAATATCTTGAGCTCTACGCTAATGATGAATCCATTACTCTAAGTCCCATCCAATACAAAGCAATAGATAAACTCTTTGAGATTGGCTTTGAACACGGTTTTTATGATACACTTGTAAAAATAGAAGATTATTTAATTCCAACAGAGTATCAGGAATTGAGGAATTCATAATGGAATCAAAACTCATAGAGCTGGGTGTAGAGACGTTTAAAATCGCTCTTTATTTGGCACTTCCAGGACTGCTTACCGGTATGCTTATCGGTCTTGCAGTCTCCATTTTTCAAGCAACAACACAGATAAATGAGATGACCCTCTCTTTCATTCCTAAAATTATCGGTGTTGTTATCGTTATCGTTTTAACAATGCCTTGGATGCTCAATGAGATGACAGATTTCTCTACGCATATTTTTGCTCTTATTCCTACATTTGTTGAGTAATGCAGACAAAATCTATTAATTTTTCCAAATACTCCTCTTTTAAAATAGGTGGAACGTTTGATGTAACACTTTTAGACAAACAGTCTCAAGCAGATGAAGTTCAAGACTACTATCTTATAGGGGCCTGTAATAATGTTCTCATCGGTGACAATCCACCCCCACTGATGATGCTTAGCAAAGATTTTGACTACATTACAGTACAAAACAATAGACTTATCATTGGTGCAGCCACACCTTCTGGAAAAATTGCCTCTTATTGCAAAAAAAACAATATCGCAAACTTTGAATTTCTCTCTCATCTTCCAGGGAAACTCGGTGGACTGGTTTATATGAACGCAGGGCTCAAAGAGTATGAAATCTTTAATCATCTCTTGAGTCTAAAACTTCTCTCTGGAACCTATAACAGAGATGCAATCAACTACGGCTATAGATTTACGAATATAAAAGAGCCGATTTTAGAGGCTACTTTTGAGCTCTCTTACGGTTTTGATGAAAAAAAAGTAGCCATGTTTAAAAAGATGCGTTCAAATCAACCATCAACACCAAGTGCAGGAAGCTGTTTTAAAAACCCTGAGGGAAATTATGCTGGCAGACTCATAGAAGCAGTGGGCTTAAAAGGAGTAATGCAAGGGGATATGTGTTTTAGTGAAAAACATGCAAACTTCTTAGTCAACAAAGCCAATGGAACCTATAAGGATGCTCTTTTTTTGATAAAAGAAGCACAACAAAGAGTTTATAAAGAGTTTGGCATACAATTAGAGTTAGAGATTGAGATACTCGACAGAGAGTATCTCAAAAATTTACATAATAATCAGAAACGAAGCATTAAACCAGCATAAACACCTGAATAATCTAAATCAACTTGTGTAGACCCATCATCGATTTTTACTTTTTGTGTTCTATAACCTACTTCTATACCAGGCTGAATAACATCAAAATCAAACGTATAATCTATTTTTGCACGGACATCATACATTGTATCTGTCCCATCTGTTATAGCTTTTACATCTGCCTCCAAACCAAGTCCAGTTGAAGGTATTTCAATTCTTCCCCTGACATAAACTAAAGGGATAACCGTTGTATCTGTTGTTGTATATCCTGAAAATCCCGTAACTGGACTTACAACAACATCACTTTCTATTACTTTAGCATCCAAGCCTAAATCAATCGTTGTCCAAAAAGTATTATCTAAAAGATTGTAGTATGGAATGATATCGTACTCTTTAATATCCATTGTAGTCGGTGCTGAACCTGGAATATTAATCCCATTAACTGACCCTGATGTAAGACCTTCATCGGAAATACTAACATACTCAAGTCTTATGTTAGGAATAATGAATATAGGATGCTTAATTAAAAGCCAAGCGTACGCTTCACTTGATTCTTTTTCTCTACTTGTATATGTACCATTTAAATGTAAAACACCACCGCTATCTGTTCTCTTTGCATATCCACTTGGCGTTTCTTTCCAAACACCTCCACCCATTTCAATGCGCATCATATCAGCACTTACAACTGTAGTCATTGCTGCAGCTAATGCTAATGTCGATAAGATTTTTTTCATATTCCACTCCATAAAGATATTAGAACATATTATATCAGACTATATTCGTTGGATTCTTAAATTATATGATTATGAGTAAAAAGAGGTATCTAGAGTTCAGGCTAGATACCTCAAAGAAGGAGAAATAAAATGAGACGATACTCATCTTACTTTCTTGCCACCAATGGCGGCAAGAAGTTCAATTAAGTCGGACACCTTAATTGTTGAAAACTTTAGTAATAGGAGAATAAATTACTTTTTAGCAGCTTCGATAGCAGCGTCGTATTGTGGCTCTTCAGTGATTTCTGGAACGATCTCTTTATAAGTTACGATTCCGTTTTCATCAATTACAAAGATAGCTCTTGCAGTAACACCAGCAAGAACAGAACCACCTAAAAGTACACCGTAAGCGTTAGCGAAATCTTTGTTTCTAAAGTCTGAAGCAACAGTTAATTTGTCGATTCCCTCAGCTGAACAGAATCTACCTGCAGCGAATGGAAGGTCCATAGAAACAACAGTAGTTTTTACACCCTCAAGCTCTGCAGCTTTAGCGTTGAAGTTACGAGTTTCAGTTGCACATACACCTGTATCTAAAGAAGGAACAACGATGATAAGTTGCTTTACACCTTGTGCGCCACCAACTTTAACATCGCCTAAACCATCTGAGTTTACAACTGTTACTTCTGGAGCTTTATCTCCAACATTTACTTCATTACCTAATAACTCTACGTCTGTACCTTTGAATTTAGTCGTTGCCATATTCAAATCCTTTTATTTTTTTTTCAACGCTAAACAAAGCGTTTTTGTTTTGATGTCAGAAGTATATTTTAAATCGGATAATATTTGTCTTATTTAAAAAAAGAGCAGATTTGTATAAGGTTCAATTAAGTTTTAAAGTTTGCTTTTTGGCGAGATGTCCAACGCTTCTAAGGATGAAAACATTCCTTCTTTATACATATCTACGGCAACTCTTCCTATCATAGCAGCATTATCCGAACAATATTGCAACTCACTGAGTAATAGTTTAGCACGATAGGGCTTTAAAAGCTCTTCTATTTGAGCGCGCAGGTAAAGATTGGCACTTGCTCCGCCAACTATGGCAAAAGTTTTTGGAGGATGCGATTTAAAATACTTTTTGAGCTTCATAATCAAATGCTTTGTAGCAATGTGTTCAAACGAAGCTGCTATATCTTTATACTTCTCTTTATCATCTCCTGCCTCTTCTACTGCTAAACGCACAGCATTTTTAAGACCTGAATAGGAAAAAGCGATTAAAGGAGATTGGTGTAATGGCACTGTAAAGCTATAAGCTTCTCTGTTACCATCTTTGGCCAACTCCTCTATAAGCGGTCCACCCGGATATCCCAGTCCCATCATTTTTGCTACTTTATCGAAGCTCTCACCAAAACTGTCATCCATAGATTTTGCGACAGTATCAATTTCACGCAGGCTTTTTACTTCCATCACCTGCGTATGTCCACCAGAAACTAAAAGCACAGTCAAAGGAAAAACTACCTCTTTCTCTATAAAAAGAGAGTAGATATGCCCGATAAGATGGTTCACGCCAATGATGGGAATACCCAAAGCGACAGAAACTGCCTTTGCCATCGTTACACCTTCAACAAGTGTTACTGCAAGTCCTGGTGATGATGTCACAGCAACGGCCTTGAGTCTGTCGAAATAAGGCTCACACTCTGCCAAAATCTTTGGCAGAGCCTCTGCATGAAGTCTGGCTGCCAGCTCTGGAACTACTCCACCATAGACAGAGTGTTCTATCTCTTGAGATATTTTTTTATGAAAAAGTAGTTTTTTGCTCTCTATCTCTGTAATAGCTATCGCCGAATCATCACAAGAGCTTTCAATACTGAGTATCACTGCATATCCCTCACAAAACTTCGTACTTCCCTATCAAGCAAAAACAGCTCGTCAATACTTTTGGGGGCTGTACAAAACTTTTCATACGCTTTAAGAATATTTTTACTGATATCCATAAAACCTATCTTTTTAATAATAAACTTCTCAATAGCTGCTTCATTGGCTGCATTGATTATCACTCCAAAATTCGGATTTTTTAATAAATCTTCTTTGATTTCCCAAATAGGATAGCGCTCTTTTTTTATTTTTCTGAATTCTAGACTGCCAACTTCCACAAGATCGATATGCGGTAGAATCACCGTATCCATCTTTGTATCAAGAGCATAGGCAATAGGAAGTTGCATACTTGCACCCGCAAAATGTGCTGTTGTAGAACCATCTTTAAAGTCTATCATTGCATGAAGCAGTGACTTGGTCTCAATAATAGCATCATATTCGCCTTCGCCAAAGAGCCACCTTGCCTCTAGGAGTTCAAACATTTTGTTGACCATAGTTGCAGAGTCAATCGTAATTTTTTGTCCCATCGACCAGTTTGGATGTTTTTGAGTATCGGCTAGTGTTGCATTTTCCAAGTCACCAAGGGGCCAGTCTCGAAATGCTCCACCACTTGCTGTTATTGTCATCTTTGTGACAGTTCGCTCCTGTAAGAGATACCAAAGTCCAAAATGCTCTGAGTCAATCGGCTGAATCTTTGATGTATCTATAAAAGAGCCTGCAGCGACTAAAGACTCTTTATTTGCAAGTGCTACACGTTTATTGCACTCTATTGCTTTGAGTGTTGGTCGTAATCCTAAAAAACCCACAAGTGCATTGACAACCAATTCACTTTTTGCAGCCTCAATGGTTTCTAGAATCGCCTCTTCTCCATACTTCACGCAAGAGTGATGAACAGATGATACATCCTCTTTATTTGCAACTACTACTACTTTAGGATTATGCTCTTGTATCTGTTTGTTAAGCAGGTCTATATTTCTGCCGCAAACAAGTACTTCAACATTGATACCAAATTTTTTTGCGATGACTAGGGTATTGACCCCGATGGAGCCGGTTGAGCCAAGAAGAACAAGTGAGGACAATTTAGACAAGTCCTCGAAGAAGCACTAACATAACAACACCGCCAAAAAGGTAACCGTCTACTCTATCCAGTACGCCGCCATGTCCAGGGAGTAGGTCTCCACTGTCTTTTACACCGGCTTGACGTTTGAGTAAGGATTCAAAGAGATCTCCAAATATAGAACTGATTGCCACAGCCAAAGAGATTAAAAAAGCAACTCCTAAATCTACAATAGAAAGACCAAAGAACATCCCTCCTGCAGTTGCAATGACAATACCTCCTACAACACCTTCCATCGTTTTGTTTGGACTTGTTTCACAAAAAGGTGTCTTTCCTATACTTTTGCCAACCGCATATGCACCAATATCTGTAAGTGCTACAACTGCTACAAGCCAAAGTAGTGCCATTACCCCATACTCTTCGTACATCGTAAACATAAAGAGCATACCGGCAGTCGGATAGATAAATGGGAAAAAATCCACCCATTTCAGCTCTTTGTTAAATGCAACAGCACCCGCATAAGCCACACCTGCCAACACAAAAAGGTCATCTCCATAAGGGTATATTCCTGCAACCAACCAAAGTCCAATAGCATATGGAAGCAGTCCATCTTTTTCTACCCCAAAAAGTTTTATGGCCTCTTTAAATGCCAAAATATAGATAGCACCAAAGAGAAGCCACATTAAAAAAAAGTTATCTATAAAACCAACAAGTAAAACACCTGCTAAAAGGGCTAAACCGGTAATAATTCTCTCTTTGTGTGCGCCAAACATACTCATAAAAATTCCTATTTTGTTAATTGTGTGATTATATCGTATCAGACTTTAATATCTAATAGATGCGTGGTTTCTTTGCTAACCTCTTCTTGTGTCTCTTCCTTGGAGTCAAAATGTTTGCGATCTTTTGTAGGGTTTTGGGACATCTCTTCGTCAGCTTCTTGACGTTGATGCTCACGGTCAGGATCAATTGCATGGTTCTCCTCTGTAGGACGCACCTCTTCTATCTCTTTTTGTTTTTCATTAGCAGCAGCTTGGGCAGCAATATTTTGTAGTTCAAAACGGGTATATTGCCCACCTTGCACAGGTGTGACTGCAGGTGTCATTTGATTTACTAAGATTGCACCACCAATAGGACCAACGGCCATCATATATCCTTTATTTTACTTTCGTAAAATTAAGGGAACCATCTACTATCTTTTTAACGATGCCAGAAGTAAATTCTGCCATCTACGATAACTCTGCGTTTCCCTTCCTTATTCTCTCGTATCTACCTCTATTGTTTTGTACTTATTATACAACACATTTGCACCATTTTGTATGGTGACCTCACGTCTTGGAGTATAATCGACCAAATACCTGTCTTTTGAAGTTGTTGTAAAATCAACACAAAGCCTTGCCGCTGTTGCTATGATATTTTGAGGAAGTTGCTGTTTGTCTGTATGAATGATTACGTGACAGGATGGCCTCTCTTTCATATGCAGCCAGATATCCCTTGCCTTGGCATTCTTTAAAAGCTCGATATTGCCTTTTTCATTTTTTCCAAGCTCTACTTTGTATCCTTCCACCCAAAAGGTCTCGATTGAGTCATTTGTTTTTACTTTTTTGCTTTGCTGGTGTTTTGGAAAGAGCAACTCAATTTTTGCCACATCCTTTGCCTCTTGTACCGTATGGATAAAACGTTTTGTATGTTCTATCTTTGAGCGAAGAGACTCCTCTTCAATATGCAAATGACGTGCACGCTGCTTTGCTTTTTTACTCTTCGTAAAGAACATCTCACTAATTGCAAAAGGTGTTACGTGAGGCTTATCAAGTCTTAGCTCTATCTCACTGCCATCGTAATCTTTCAGGAGTAGTTTTGTACTGTATGGTTTGATATTTTGTACATTGGATAGTATCAAATTACCATAGTGCTCAAACTGCTGTGCTTCGGCTTCAAGTTCCTCTTGAGAATCCAATCTATCATAGAGTTTCTGCAGTTTTTTAAGTTTTTTGTTCAGCAGTGCAATCTTTTGCTTCTTTAGAGACTCAAGTTTGCTATTTTGCTCTTTTTCATAGACTTCATATAAAAATGTTTCTACATCTTCTAAAGGGTACTCTTTAGCTACAAATGGTGCAGGCGGAACATCTAACAATTTCTGTCCTACACGTACCTCACGAAACGACGAAAAAAGATCAACATGACGCAACGCCTCTAAGACAATACCCTCTTCATCCAGAATAATTGCATTGGTATATTTTCCGGTAAATTCAAACTGTAAATAAGTCACTTCTTCTTTATAGGCCGATGCCAAAGAAGTTTTAAAACGAATAATTTTGTCACCATTTACAAGCGCAACATCCAAAATATTTGAGCGATTGAAACGTTTAGAGAGGATAACATCAAAAGGAGCATTATAGACCTTGGAGCGTGGATACTCACTACACTTGAATATAGAGGAGTTGGAGCGCTGCATATTAAAATAGAGTGTATCATCCTTGTCAAAGACAATTTTGACAATCGTATCACTTACTCTGTAAATGGCACTTATTTTTTTGAATTTTCGCAGATATTGTATGATTTGTTGCAGATGTGATAGTTTCATAAAAGTATTTTAACCTACTTTTTCATTTATATTTCAAAATTTAACATACTGTTTTTAAGAGTAGAAAGAAAAATACGGTAGTGTAAAATAATTTCTGTAAATTCCAAATCAACTATGATTATAAAAAAGAAAAAGGATCATAGAAATGGAATTACAAGGAAAAAAGATAGAGTTTGATTTAGAGGAGTTTGTACCTC
>NZ_JALCZL010000019.1:0-37217 GCF_039667035.1 Sulfurimonas sp. NWX79 | reverse complement strand
AAAAGTTTTTTTGGATCTAGTGCAATTTTAACTATATATGCGATGAATGAGAAGAAAAAAATCCCTTACAAAGATATAATTCGATTTAAAGATGATGCAAAGGCAAAATATATATATGATTCGTTTTGGAATCCAGATAGAATAAAAGAGTTTGAAAATGCTATGGATTAAAGAAGTTGTTAAAAGTGCAGATTTTGGTGGAACAGGACCTATATTTATTGTAGCTTCAGATAATAGAGAATATATTTTAAAGTTTAGAATGTCTGATGAAGGTATGGATATTCAAAACTTTAATGAGTACCTTGGGTATAAGATATCTCAAGAGTTCAACCTTGGGATATCTCCTCATGAAATAAAGATCATTAATATCGATGAACTAGGCTACAATGAAATACAAAAGGCATATGAAAAGGGGAAGGTGAGTGAAAACTCCCTTAAATATGCAACACAATCATTTGGTCCAAATATTGCTATTGAAAGATTGAAAAATGTACAAAAAACAACTTCAATAGAGAATAATACTTTTTTATCTAAGGTTCGTTTTTTAGATAATTTACTGATGAACAGAGATAGATATGTTGAAAATCCAAATATTTTAAAGGATATAAATAAAGAAAAGTATTATGCGATAGACTATGGACTATCGTTGTTAGAGTGTAGAATATATGAGGCACTAGAGGATGACTATATTGAAAAGTACTATATGTTACTACAGGAATGTGACATATTAAAAGACAGTAGATACTGTTTTAAAGGAAAAGAATTTTCTAAAAAATTTGATATTAATCTCTTTAGTGCTAAAATTTCAGATATTATTGATAGTATGCCAAAAGAATGGGAACCTATTCGACATAAAGTTTTCATTGTTGAATTATTGTCGGCAAGGTTAGCAAGAAAATTAAAGGAAGGGTGTAAGTGCCCGTTTGAATTGTTCAGATGAAAAGAAGTATTAAAAAATATAAAGTTATAAGATATTATCCTGACTTTTATATAGATGAATTTTTAAATATTGGTATAGTTATGTATGATGATATAGCACTGTCAATAAAACTGCTTTCTTCTGATGAGATAAAACATTTGAATTGTAGTTTTCTTTCAGACAAAAGAAGCATTGAAAATACTATTTCATACCTTCATACTGAATTTTCAAAACTTCAAAGCAAACAGGATTTTGATAATCTTTCAAGGCACCTATACTATGATAATTTTGCTTATAGCGAGGAAAAGAGTTTTGTAAGCGAAGAATCTTTGAGTGTGGAATTAGAACTTATTTATTACAGATATATTGGTAAAAAGCTTGAAAAAGAAAAATATGTAGCAAAAAAAGATGTTACAAAGACAGAGGTTATTCAGCTTATAAATGAACGATATTTGGGAAAATTATCTTATGAAGATGATGAGTACTTTGATTTGATTATCATACCTAAAAGAGGTAAGCCTCGTCCTACTTTGATAGGCAGCTTACTAAATGATGCAGATACTTCTAATGCTTTTAAAGCATATATAAATCGTCCATTTCAAAATACACTTTTTGGGTATATGAACAAAGAAGATGAAATTTTACAACATAAACAAAAAGCAGATCATGTAAGAGCAACATTGCATGATCAGATGAAAATGACACTTGTTGATTTTTCTACTCAGCAGAGTATCGTGCGTTCATTGGAGAAAGTCTGCGTTTAACATTCTTTACTTTGGATAAATATATTCTCAGCATCTTATGGCTTTATACAATCTTCCTCTAAAGATAATATATACTTTACAATAGCATTCACTCTTTCTAAGTGAACAATAGTATTTTTTACTTTTAAAGGCTTTGGAAATGGATGTGTTTTGTAATCAGCCTGTACTCTTAAGTTTTTCAGACTCAGTAAATCATCTTTGATATTATCATTGACAGAATTTATTATATTTTCGTGTGTTGATTTATCTGTACTTAATAGTGTAATATTATCTTTACAATGCAATAAAACACTATAGTATGATCTACTAACAAAATCTCTTCTGATTATCTCCTCATCACATGGTATAGAAGATTTATTTATAGGTTTTAGTAATTCCCAGTAATAATCACATAGAGGTTTGTAGTAATTACCTTTAAAACTCAAACAAGCTCCAGAATGATCTTTTTATCATAGAGCCCTAATTTTTGTTTAATAGACTTCTCTGTTTGCAGTAATAAAGAGTAGTCTTCTATCTCTTCTTTGAGTTCTATTGTGTATATTTTATAATCAACCCCAGAATCTGAAAATGATGAGATATTGATATCTTCTATTGTGTATCCAGCGTCTACAATCTCTTTGCTTATCAATGTTTTTATGCTCATTGTTGGATGAGGAGTCTCAACAATGTATTCTGTTTTGTGCGGTGTATCTTGAGTGTAGTAAACGGCACTTGGTGTTGTTGGATATAAAAACGAGTCTGGTGCTTGCATGTACATAAAAAACTCCTAATATTATTGTTTTAGATTTTGGTCGTTTGCAAAATCATCATTTAGTATATTGAAAAATGTTTCTTTTGCTACTTCATGCACTTGTTCTAATGCTTCCTCATAATCTAACGCATCAAGAATATGTACATCTGTATCTATAACAGATCCATTCTGTTGTGTATCTATCTCGGTTTTAACTGTAACATTGTTGACAATTTGCAATCTTACTTTTGTGTTATATTTACATGAAAATTCAGTAACATAGTTTTTTCTTTCTTCTTTAAAAAAACCATCACATAAATCATGAGGATTATCGACATTTATTGATATATTATTAAATATATTTGTATTTTGAAAAAAATCAATATATCGGATAGAAACTGTGCTTTTTCCCCACTGTGATGTAAGATTTTCAAACTTTACAAAGTTTTCAGTAATCATTTTTTTAAATCTATCCCATCCAGGGTAGAATCCATTTATCGAAAATGATAACATGAAAGGTGATACATTTATAGTTAAAGTATCGCTAGTAAATTTATAGTACGGTACATATTTTAGTTTTGGGTCACTCTCTCTAATTGCAAGAGGTAATTCCATAACTTGCTCTTTTGTGTATGAAAAATTTTCAAGTACTGTTTTAACAGTAAAAAAAACATCTTCAATCTCTAACTTGTTCTCAAATTTAAATTGGACAACTGCCTCTAAAATAGATGTTTTGTCTGTTGTGTTTTTATTCATAATACGAATTGTACCTAAAATACACTTATATGTTGTTTATAGATTATAAACAACTTCATTGTAAGATAAAGCATATTCTATTCCAGTTGTATCATTTACACCAATCTATTTTTTTCCCACCATCATATCTTACTGCAACTTTATTTTGTAGTAGTATTTCTGATAATAATTTACCGTCAACATAAACATCTGCAACAATTCTAAAGTATTTTCCCCGCTTTATATTTTTAAGTTCTATAGTCTTTGCATTTCTTAGTAATCTTACTGTGATTTTTTTGGCGGTTCTTGCAAGATTCTTTTCTTTAATGCATTGTGCTCTTAGCTCAGGAGTATCAATACCATTTACTCTTACAGGGATTCTATAGCCTATGATTTTCGGATAGTCTTTGATATTTACTCGAAATGTATCACCATCATAAATACTTGTAACTTTTGAAACTATTACATCTTCAAATTTACTATCTTTAAGTGATTGAGCATGCAGATTTAATAATAAAATAAGAGTAGCATATAAAAATTTCATGGCTATAAGAATTTAATAAAATGTTCTTCTGTAATTATCTTAATGCCTGTATTTTTTACATCTCTTAATTCAACAGCTTTTTCAATCTTTCTACCATAAGAAGAGTGTATCCATTCAGCATTACCTAGTATACCAATAACAAGGTAATCTGTCCCAAGCGTTGGCTTTTTCACTGTTGATCCATAGTAACTATGAATTATTTTTTCACATTTCGCTCTGCTGCCTATCGTAAAAGCACCGGTTAGGCAAAATGTCGATCCCTCTATACATACATCTGGGAGAGGATCACAAAGTGGCAGTACTGAACTCATACTATCAACTTGTTCGCTTATAGGTTTTTCTCCTGTAAAGCTTTTTAAGAGTTCTTTTAATTCTTCTGCTTCCTGGCTATCAAGGATGTTATCTGAGAGCATTGTTTTTAATCTGTCATAAATTGTGTTGAGTGGGTATTGATCAAGTTCTTCATCATTAAAATGTTTTTCAATCCATGTTTGTAAAAATTCTGCCTCAGATTGATTGACATCATCATCTGCAATAAGTCCTCTACTTATACCGATGAACTCATCAATATTTCTATCCATAATCTCATTGATTCTGTATTTTGTTTTTAGTTCTTCAATTTCCATAATTTTTCCTATTATTGACTAATTTAAACAATAATGACTTGACATATTGATATAAATATGTCTATAATTCTATACCAACATATTTAGAGATGCAGCAGTTGGTACTCCTTAATGGTGTGCTGCATCATCTCTAAGTATCACTAAAGGAGATACAATGGCACTGCCAAAAACACCACTTTTTTACAAACTTATCGCTCAAGCGATAGACTCATTTGGCGAGAGACATCATGTCACAGCTCGTTCTTACTTTGCACCTCTGCTTGGATACAAAGGTGATAATGCAGCAATTATGCTCTCAACTGCACTCAATTATACCACATATAACCCAGCATCACCAAAACCATTGAATATAGATCATCTGTATGTGTTACTAAATGAACTTGGAGAAGATAGAAACATTATAATTGATGGACTTCTTAAAGAGTTTGATTTAGTCGCAATACCAAAACAAAAAGTAAAAGCAGATGTAGCAGACATAAATTTACTTGTAGATGTTGCAAATATGGAAAATTCTGATGTGTTCCGTGTGGTTAAAAAGGCTATGTCTGATGGAACCATCGATGAAGAGGAGAGAGCGGAAATACTCAAAGAGATTGAAGAGGCTCAAAAAGCAAATGCGAGGCTTAAAGATCTCGTATTACATTTAGCAACAAATAAGGAGTAGGTTATGGCAGGGATAACATTTAGAAGAGGTTCAACACCGTATACACTTCATACTCATTTTAGTGAGGGTAAATCATTAACTTATGATGAAGCTTACGAAATTGGAATTAGACATTTAACACAAAGAGTAGCTGACTTAAAAAAGAAGTTTGAAGATGCTGGTGTTGCTAGTCCACTGATGGTTATAGATGAATCAAATCAAAGAGGTGGAAATCATGCAAGATATTTTTATGCTGGTAGTGGATGCCACTTAGAAAATAAGCCAGGTGTAAGAAGATATTAAAAGGATCTACCTTTTAAATTTGTTAGCAAATTTAAGAGGTGGATAGATGGCTAAAGTTTGGCGACTCTCCATCTACCCTTAACTAATGTCGCACTAAAAAGTACAAACATTGGAATTGTACCATAAGTGCTAATAGTACCTTTTGTAATGCCAGTCGTACTGCACTTCCTATTACAGGGCTGGCAGGCATTACAAAGGCTTAATTTGTAATAGGAAAACAAATGAAAAATAAAATAGCACTTATGATAAATAGACTTATCATGTCACTACCTTTTTTAGGAAGTGACTTTAAGTTTTGGTACTACGCAAAAACGAAACGATTTTTAAAAGCAAATGGGTTTAAAGGTCTGTAATGGAGTTTTATAACCTCGCTTTTGAGCAGACAGTACTTAGCTCAGCAATCAATGCTTTCACTCCGGATGAGAGCGACACAATACTTTCACAACTCAAAGCAGATCTTTTTTATCTGCCAGCACATCAAAATATCTACAACGCAATCAATACACTCCAAATTGCAAACAAACCAATGGATGAAGAGTTCATAAAAACAACGCTTGAAGATGCAAAGCTTTGGGATGAGAATGTAATGCTCGCTGTATTGATGCAAAACCCTGTAAGCAATATTGAACCATATGTTCAGCAACTTAAAGATCTCTCACGTAAGCGAATACTTCACGCAATTGCTAACAAAATAAAGAATTCACTCATAGAAGAGAATTCAACTGCTGATACAGTCCAGGCGATGATAGAGTTAGAGTTGCAAAATCTTGAGACAAGCAGCGGCATCGGATCACCGATAACTATGACACAAGCCATATACGATTATGACCATATGAAAGAACCGCCAAAAATACAAACAGGTATACAAAAATTTGATGCCATGTTGTGTGGTGGTATAGAGCCTGCACAGCTTGTACATCTAGGTGGTGAAAAAAATGTCGGTAAGACAACTCTTCTAAAACAAGTACTTTATAATACATCTAGTGGATTTGACAGTTTGTTTTTTAGTTTTGAGATGCCTGCTTGGAAAATGGCTAAATATACTAAAAAAATGAATGGACCAGCCAATCTGGATAGGTATAGAATAATAGACACTCAAATGATGAAGAGTCGAGATGTTATGGATGTTGTACGAATGATTAAAACGATGCATCGTAAACATGGTATACGATTTGTACTTATAGATTCCAAGATGAAACTCACTCATAAAACTTTTAAAGGTAATAGTGATAGTGACCGTAAAGGTGATATAGATGCAATTTTAAATGGTGTTGTACAGGAAACAGGCATAGTTCTTATGATGATAGTGCAATTAAGCAAAGAAGATATAAAAAATGGCTCTATGAGTAGTTATGGATCAGGGCTTAGCGACTATGAAGCTGATATGCAAATAATGATGTATCACTCTAATGACAATGATAACTCAGTAGAACTTAAAGTATCTAAAAATAGACAGGAAGTAAAGCACGAACCGATAAAGCTATGGTTTGATGAAGATGAGTTGAAATTTACTGATATAAGAGTTGTTGAAACATCATATACGACTATACCTAATTATGATGTTGGTGGAGAGAAAATTGAAGTGACTGTGATATGAGAATGAATTATAAGACATATCCAACTGATTATATACAAGAATTAAATACATCAAGAGGTGCTAAAGGTCGTAAGAAATCTCGTGCTTTTATGGAATATTGGAATGATATGGAGTTTGGCGAACATAATTCTTATGGTTTTTATGCGAAAAGTTGGGAAGTTTCAAAAAGCACTGCTCATGTATGGATAGATGAATTTATGAATGAAATAGAACTGTTTTTAAGCCATTGGGATATTAGAAATAAACAACACTATAAACATGCAAAAAATCAATCCGAACGGTTACCGAACAAAACGAACGGCTATAAACACCAAAATATAGGGGTTTTTAAAGAAGCACAAGAACGCCAACCGAACGAAGCTCTTAATTTAAATAATAACAATAATACTCACTGGGCTTTCGATAAAGATTTTAATGACCTTTATTTTATCTATGGAGTTAATACTAAATATAAAGGAAAAAAAGAAGAAGCATTTGAAGAGTTTAAACAGATTGATATAGATATTAACTTGCTTAAACTTGCCTCTATGAAATATCTACATGATCCAGATACTGAAGGTAAGAGATATAATCTTACCAACTTCCTTAAAAATCAAACTTATTTATCATACATGCCAAAAGTATTAAAAGTGAAAATAAATAATAAATGGATTATAGGTAATTATGATGATAAAAATATGATGTTTATTTCTGATGATAAATCATTTATAGGTAGTTTATCTGCAAATAGATTAATTGAGCTGTATCAAAATAAAGAGTTGGAATTTATAGACCCAACTCAAAGAAGAGTATTATGACAGTTGATATTAATCTTGAAGGATCAGACAAACTTCTTGCAGCGTTAAGACCTGATCTACATCAAAAGGCTGTTAGAAAAACAATTAATGATTTAATGACAAGAAGTTCTAATGCAGCCAAAAGAAAAGTGAGAGAACGATACAACATCAAAGCTAAGCAACTCAATAGATACATCAAGGTGAGAAAAGCAAGCGGTAATAACTTAGAAGCAAAATTAAGTGCAATAAGTAGAGATGCTTCACTTTTTCACTTTATTAGCAAAAGCAGCATAAGCAGCTCAATCACTGCAAAAAAAAGAAGAGGGCGACGACCTGTAAAAATCAAAGTACTTAAGCAAGGCGGAACACACGCACTTAGACATGCCTTTGTAATGATTGGTAAGAGCGGAAACATTGGTATATTTGAAAGAGTTGTTGGTGTTAAGAGCAGCACAGGTAAAGATAAAATCAGAAGACTTAACACAACTGGACCAGCAAAGATGTTTGATAAAGCAGGAGTACCTGAGATGCAGAAGTATGTCGATGAAAATACAGGCAGAATCTTCAAGCAGAACTTCAACTACTACATAGGGAAAGTAAAATGAAGTGGGTCCTTCTAAATAGATATACCTCTACGGGGCTATGCACTTGCAGAAACCGCGTAGTTTGTGGGTTTTTTTGTTGGTTGACAAAATCAACTTTGTCCCAGTTGACACTAATTACAAGGGGTTTTATATGTTAATGAGTCAAAGTAAATTTGCAGCTAAAATGGGTGTAAAGCGACAATATATAAACAAGCTTGTCCATAAGGGAATTATCCCTTCATATGATGGTAAAAGAGTTGATGATATTGAAGCAGAGCGTTTGATGAAAGAGTTTCAAGACCCACACAGAGATAATCAACGAGATCTAAATAAACAAAAAAGAAAAAATAATGATCTCTTTGAGGCATCAAATAGTTATGAGTCTATTGCTGATATGAGCGAAGATGAAAAACAGCTAATGCTGCAAAAACAGAGAGAAAAACTTGATGAACTTCAAGCTGAGGCCGAAGAGCTTGGTGTTGGAAAAGAGAATATTGATGATCTTGAAAAAATGGATATGAAGTCGTTAAATAAGGCTATTTTACAACAAGAACTTCGCATTAAACGCGCAAAGGCAGATGAGAGTGAAAAGAAGTCTGTTCCTGTTGATTATATTCAAGAAAAAGCTTTTGAAGCTGCACGGCTAACACGAGATGGTCTTCTTGGTATTCCATCAAGATTGTCAGCAAGACTTGCTGCTGAAAATGATCCTCATGCGTGCAGAGTTATGATGGAAACAGAAATAATAAAACAATTAGATAATTTAAGTGAGATGTTTAGTGAGCTCTAACCCTATATATTCATCTTTTGCTTTAGGATTTGCACCTGATCCGTATCTTACTATAGACCAATGGGCAGATAAGTATAGACAACTTCCAAAAGGTGCGAGTGCTGAGGCAGGGCAGTATAGTTGCGATAGAATGCCATATGTGCGTGAGATTATGCAAGAATTAAGTCCACAGAGTCCTACACAGCAGGTGAAAGTCATTAAAGCGACACAAGTAGGTTGCACTGAAATAGCCAATAATGTTGTTCTTTACTATATGGATGTTGTTCCAACATCACAGCTGATGATTATGCCAACTGAAAGCCTTGCTAAAGATCATAGTAACAGAAAACTAACTCCGTCTATAAGAGCAATGCCTTATTTGGCAAAGAAAATTAGTGGTGGTAAATCAAAAGATGATATTGGTGGAATGTTTGAAAAAGTTTATCCAGGAGGAATGCTAAAAATCGCATGGGCCGGCTCGCCTGCTAACTTCAGATCACTCTCTTGTCGTGTTGTTGTGCTTGATGATGTTGATGGTTTTAAAAACGATATTGATGGTGAGGGGGACCCGTTAGACCTTGGTAAAAAGAGAACAGACTCGTTTGGGATACTACGAAAAATATATATAAACTCAACACCAACAGAAGAGGGAACTTCAAACATTGAAGCAGAGTTTGAAGCAAGCGATCAGAGACATTACTATATGCCTTGTCCTTACTGTGAAGAGATGATTACTTTTGAAAAAGATGGATTTGTTTTTGATTATGATAAAAACAGCTATGAGCTTATTGGCGATGTTCAGTACAGCTGTACTGAGTGCGGTAGTTTGATAGATGAGTTTCATAAGAGCAAGATGATGGCGCAAGGAAAATGGATGCCACACAATAAAGGACACATACACAGAGGGTATAGAATACCGTCTTACTACTCTCCACTTGGTTTTTTGACATGGAATGAAATCTTTAGAGAGTTTTTAGAGGCAAAGGCCTTAATGAACAAAGGTGATGTCCGTAAAATGAAAACATGGGTAAATACTCGTGATGCAAAGGTATGGGCAGATGAGGTAACAACTGTAAATGTAGATGACCTTCCAGGAAGAAAAGAGGACTATGGCTGTGAAGTTCCAAATGAAGTGCTTGTCTTGTCTGCCGGAGTTGATACTCAAAATGACAGATTTGAAGTTGAAGTAGTCGGCTATGGGAAATATATGGAGACATGGAGCATTGACTATCATATCATCCAAGGTGATCCAAACAACCCAGAGACAAGAGATGCTCTTGCTGCGTATCTAAACAAAACTTTTGAGTGCTGTGACGGATCAAAAATGAAGATATACGCAAAAGGGGTAGATACAGGTGGGCACAGAACAAAAGCTGCGTATGCGTTTTGTAAGCCACGATTTGCACAGAGAGTTTTTGCACTCAAAGGATCAAACGTAATATCTGCTCCGTTTATAAACAAAAGAGCAAACAAGCAAAACTCAGGAAAAGTCAATCTTTTTATGGTCGGTGTAAATACAGGGAAAGATGAAGTCTATGCAAATCTTGAAATAACAGAGCCTGGACCAAATTATATGCACTTTCCAAACAAAGAAGTTTACTCAGATGAGTACTTCAAACAACTTACCTCTGAAACAAGAGACAAAAAAACAGGAAAATGGATAAAAAAACGCCATAGAAATGAGGCAATAGATTGTAGAAACTATGCAAATGCAGCACTTGCATTGGCTGGAATCGATGAAGATATACTCAACAGAGGAAAAAGGTTTGGTGTTGTTTCATCTTATGGATCAAATGGAAAAACAAAAACTGCAAGAAGAAGAATCATATCAAGAGGGAGAAGATAATGGGTAATTTAATGACAAAGAGTGAATTTAGTAAACAAATAGGCGTTTCACCATCGTTTGTGACAAGACACATCAAGCTTGGTACTATCAAAGAGCATGATGGTAAGATAGACTTTGAAGAAGCAGTTAAATCTTTGCTGCGTGAGTCTATTCATGGAAAGAAGAATGGGACAACACGCATAAAACTACCTGACTCAACTGTATCTATAGATACAATTATAGCTGTAGAGACATTTTCTGATGAGAAAAACATATCTTTTGGAAAAGCTTTAGAACTGCTACTTCTTGAGAGCAATACTTTTAATACAAAGCTAGATATTCTTTAATTATAAAGTAAATAATTGAAATATTTTTATTGTCTCACTCTTAAATTTTTGCATTACTCAGTCTTTTTGCAAAAATGATTTTTTGAAATAATTAGGCCATATATAAAAATATAAGGCATTAATTTTGGCAAAAACTCTTCTTGAACAGCTTGAATCGGTACAAAATGCCATTGAAGCTGTATTGTCATCACAAAGCTATAAACTAAACGGGAGAGAGATGACTCGTGCTGACCTTGATATGCTACAGGCAAGAGAGGATAGACTCGAATCAAAAATAAGACGCTATGGCCCAAACTACAAAATAGATGAAAACACAAAGGCAAGAAGAGGCCCTGTGTTTAAAAAGGCAGTTTGGTAATGAAAAAACTGCGAGTATCTGCAAATATCATCGATAAAGCCATAATGGCCATTAGTCCTGAGCGTGGACTCAAGCGTATGCAGTCAAAAATGAAGTATCAGGCTTTGGCAAATGGTGGTTATATCGGCGCAGATACAAATCGTCGCTCTATGCGTTCTGCAAATGCTGTTGCAGGATCTCCTGATAAAGATGATCTCTCATCTTTAGAAAATCTCCGTGCAATTTCAAGAGATATGTACAGAAATGCACCTTTGGTTCGCGGTGCTGTTGATACTATGCGCTTTAACATCGTTGGCTCAGGACTCACACTACAAGCACAGGTAGATTATGAGTTTCTTGGGTTATCTGAAGAAGAGGCACAAAAATTTGAAAGAGATGCAGAGCATATCTTTCGTTTTTGGGCTGAGAGCGAAAATGCAGATGTTGAACTTACTTCCAACTTCTACGAACTTCAAACCATCGCACTTATAGGAACACTCGTGAGTGGTGATGTGTTTGTAGGACTTCCTTATATAAAAAGAGAGAACTCACCATACTCTTTGAGTGTGCAACTTCTTGAGGCTGACAGATGCTGCAATCCTGACAACAAAATGGACGATGAACATTTAGCCGGTGGTGTTGAAGTTGATGCTTTTGGTGCTCCTAAATTTTACCACTTCACGAAGTTTCACCCAGGCGGCAACCAGTTTACAAACGAATGGAGAAAAATACCTGTCTTTGGAGAGAGTGGAAGAAGAAACATCTTACATGTATTTGAAAAAGTAAGACCAAATCAGAAGAGAGGCGTTCCTGTACTTGCTCCTATCATAGAGCCATTGAAACAATTCACAGACTACACGCATGCAGAGCTTACAGCAGCTGTTGTGAGCGGTCTTTTTACTGTCTTTATAGAGACAGAGAGTGGAGACCTTCCTCCTGGAATGGAAGAAGAAGGCAGCGCAAGTGAGATTAACGAAGAGATGCAACTTGAAGCAGGTGCAATCATAGGGCTTGCAGAGGGAGAAAAAATAACTACAGCAAACCCAAACAGGCCAAACACTGCGTTCGATGGTTTTACATCATCTGTTCTTAAGCAGATAGGTGCAGCACTCAACATTCCGTATGAAGTACTTATGAAACACTTTAGCTCTTCATACTCTGCATCTCGTGCGGCACTTCTTGAAGCGTGGAAGATGTTTAGAACACGAAGAGTCTGGTTTGCTCAAAAATTCACGCAACCTATATACGAAGCTGTACTTACTGAGGCAGTTTTGCTTGGGCACTTGAGTGCCCCTGGGTTCTTAGAAGATCCGATGATGAGAAAAGCATACTGCCGTGCTTCATGGAATGGTCCATCGCAAGGGCAACTTAATCCGGTTCAAGAGACTAAAGCTGCACTTATGCGTGTTGAAGAGGGTTTTAGTACAAGAACGAAAGAAGCATCTGAGATGAACGGTACAGATTTTGACCAAAACATCAAACGAGCAAAAAGTGAGACTCTAAAGATGCGTGAGTCAGGTTTGAGTGATTTAAAAATTAGCGTGAGTGAGAGAATAACAACAAAGGAAGATGATGAGTAGAATCATGAAAACACTCTCGAACCAGCCGTGGATGATGATGCCAGACAGACTTGAGACAATGGCACAGATAGCAAAACGCGAACACGATGTGGAAGCTTTAGCTGCTCGCTTAGGAACGCCTCTTGATAATACACGCAGTGTTGAGATGAGAGGAAGCATAGCTGTCGTACCTGTTACGGGTGGTATCTACAGATATGCAAATATGTTTACAGAGATATGCGGTGACACATCCACAGAGATGCTCGCACGAGACATTACAGCAGCAGTTGAGAACCCTGCTGTGAGTCACATTGTGCTTAATGTTGACTCTCCGGGTGGTCAAGCATCTGGTATCTCTGAGCTGGCATCACTTATAAAACAAGCCGGAGAGATTAAACCGGTTGTTGGCTATGTTGACGACTTGGCAGCAAGTGCAGGCTACTGGATAGTAAGTGCATGTAATCATATAGCGGCATCAAAGACAGCTATGGTCGGAAGTATCGGTGCTGTTTATACATTTAGCATCATCGATGACGGCAGCGAGAAGATAGAGATCGTTTCGTCTGTAAGTCCGAAAAAACGCCCGGATATCCAAACAGAGTCTGGACGCAATCAGATTCAGGCATGGGCTGACAAGCTGGGTGAGATATTTGTTGAAGATGTAGCAAACAACAGAGGTGTCACGACTGAGTATGTTTTAGACAACTTCGGTAAAGGTGACTTGCTTATAGGCCATGACGCTTTTAATGCTGGAATGGTTGATGAGATAACAACTTTTGAAAATCTCATAAGAGATATTCAATCTTAAACAAGGAGAAAAATATGGCTATGTATAAAGATACAGAGATTACAGCTAGCTTCATTGCGGAAAAGTTTCCAAATGTTGCAGCGGAGATCATTGCAGGAGCTGATACGCAAACAATTTCAGCTGCTTTTGTTCACGAGAACTACCCTGAAGTTGCAGCAGAACTGCAAGCAGAAGGTGCAAGTTCTTCAACTGTTGATGTTGATGCAGTAGCAACTGCTGAGAGAGAAAGAATACTCGCTATTCAAGCTTTGGCACAACCAGGGTATGAGAGTGTTATTAGTGCTGCGGTTGCAGATGCGACAATGACAGCAGATAGTGTGAAAATCAAACTGTTTGATGCAATGAACGAAAAAAGAGAAGCTTCTCACTCTGCACACAAAGCAGACGGAGAGTCACTAGGAAAAAGTTTAGCTGAGCTAAATGGTGCTACATCTGAAGGTGATGAGAAGAGTTCTCAAACAGATGAGCAACAAGCAGCTGCGAAGATGGAAGCAGCAGGTAAAAAAATTAGAGGAGAAAAATAATGGCAACAGAAAAATATATTCCGGACAATTTAATTGCCGGGTCAACGCAGACAGTTACTGATGTAGTAACAGTTGGACAAAGTACGACATTAACTCGCGGTGCTGTACTTGGAAAAGTGACAGAAACAGGAAAGTTTGTTTTATCTGCAACACTACAAGCTGATGGAACAACTGCTGTAAGTGACGGTAGTGAAGTTCCATATGCAATTCTTGCAGAGGATTGTGACGCAACTGGTGGCGATGTAACAAATGTAGCAGTTTACATCAAAGGTGAGTTCAATGAAAATGTATTGAACTTTGGTAATGGGCATGATGCTTCTACGGTAAAAGAATCGCTTCGCGATGCCGGCATCTATATTAAATCAGCTGTAAAAGCTTAAGGAGTAAAGTATGGCAATTAGTATTTTTGAAACTCGTTCAATGGCAGCAGCAATGCGCCAGGAAAAAAAATCAGGTCGTTTTCTTTTAGACCTTCTTTTCTCTCGTGTTGAAACACATGACAGCGAGACTGTTGATATCGACATTGTTAAAGGCAAACGCCGTATGGCACCTTTTCAGACACCTCGCGTTGAAGGAAAGCTCGTTGAAAAACTTGGTTTTACAACAAATAGCTACAAACCTGCTTATGTAAAGCCTAAAAAGGTTTTAGAGGCCGCTGACATTGTTGAAAATCGTAGTGCAGGACAAAATGTCTATGCTATGCAGACACCGCAAGAGAGAGCAGTTATGAAACTTGCAGAGGAACTCAATGAGCTTGAAGATATGATCTCTCGTCGTGAAGAGTGGATGTGTGCACAACAGCTTGTAAATGGTTATGTTGATGTTGTTGGTGATGGTGTTAACTATCGTATTGACCTAAATATGAATGCAAATCACAAGGTTGTTCTTGCTGGAGCTGACATATGGACAGATTCAGCAGCTACTCCAAATAAAGATTTGGCAACATGGGCTCGTCTAATAAGTAAAGATGCAGGTGTTTCAGCGAATACTCTTATTGGAAACAGCTTGACTATCGGTACATATTTAGAGCATCCAACGGTAAAAGACTCGCTCAATACTCGTCGCATTGATCTTGGTCTTATTAAGCCTGAGGATCTAGGTGATGGCGTATCTTACTTTGGTCAGATTGCTGTTGATGGAAAAGTTCTTGATGTTTACAGTTATGATGAGTGGTATGTTGATGCTGATGGAAATGAACAAAGCATGCTTCCTGACGGGCAGATTGTTCTTACTTCAACAAAAGCAGATTTCCGTCGTCATTATGGTGCTATTAAAGATAAAAAAGCAGGTTATGTAGCTATGCCTCGTTTTCCTAAGACATGGGAACAAGAAGACCCATCTATGGAGTTTTTAATGGTTCAGTCAGCTCCACTACCTGCTGCGCATCAGATTGATGCGATTGTAACTGCAAAGGTTTTCTAAGATGAAAGCAATTAAAACAGAGATCGCAATCAAGTGCGGCGGAAAGCATTTTAAAGCAGAGGAAACTCTGCTTGTTGGAAAAGGCAAAGATATTTCTCTTAAAGATGCAAAGTATTTGGTTGGAGCTGACGCTGCAATCGAAGTAGTGGCTCCCGCGAAAAATGAAGATACTATAAGCATTGAAGAGATGCTTGAAGTTGAGGATCTCTTTACTTTGAACGTTTCGCAGCTTAAGGCTATCTGCAAACATCTCGGGTTAACTCCCTACTCTGGAAAAAAAGAGTCTGAACTCATTGAGATGATTGAGTCACATAGAAATAGCGATGTTTTTGATATTGACGTCATGGATGAAGATGAGCTCCGTACTCTTGCAGAAGAGGAAGGCATCAGTATTCCTGAAAATGCAGATATTGAGATGATTCGTCAGATTATTGATGAGGCATTAGGCGAATAATGAGCTTTAAAGACCAGTTGAATCAAGACTTAGATGTTTTCTTTAACGATGCAGAGTTTACAGATACGGCACTCCTTGAGAATGGAGCTGTTGTATCTGTTTATTTCGATGAAAAAGATGATGTTGTTTTTGATACTGGTCTTGATAGTGATGTTTCTGCATCAGTGCCTAGCATCACATGCAAGGCAGATGATGTGAAGAGTGTGAATCATGGTGATGTAGTTGTAGTTAATACACAAACTTACTATGTCATCGATATGGATCCACCACAAAGTGGTGTTAGAAAACTGTATTTAAGTGAGGATAGACCGTGAACCGTCGTCAAGAGATTGTAGACATTTTAAAGTTAAGACTTCAAAATATCTCAAAAGCAAATGGTTATGAAAATGATATTGTGAAAGTTGACGAATGGGTGATGTCCAAACTTCAGGACAAAGATATGCCTTGTCTTGTTTTGCGAGATACTGGAAGCAGTGTTGACAATAGCGTAAGTGGAACTTCAAGCAACAGACTTCAAATAGAAGTAGATGTACTTGTGAGCGATAAAGAGACAACTATGCGCACCCTTCGCTCTATTATGAGTGATGTTCTTAAAGCTTTCGGTAATGAAAGTGAAGATTTTTATGAGCATAGAACATTTGATGGTGATGAAGTACTTGTAGAACACCAGGACAAGCTCTATGGTGGTACTCGTATGAAATTTACGGTGGTTTATGATGCTGCACAATGGGAGATGTAAGATGCCACACAGGGATCCTCAAAATTACAGTTTTTTAACATATGCATGGGTTTTTGCTATGGCTATGCTTGGTGGTGTTGCACATAATGTAAAAAAACTCAAAGATGGGACATTGGCTAGGTTTAGTTTTTCAGAGTTGCTCGGTGACTTAATAATATCTGGATTTTTAGGGGTGGTTACATTTTTTCTTTGTGAGTATGCTGACCTTGACAGGATGCTTACTGCAGCACTCATTGGAATGAGTGCGCATCAGGGTACTCGTGGAATCTACTTTATAGAAGAGCTTATAGCTCGTCGTTTAAAAATAGAGACAAAGGACCTCAAATGAGTGCAGAACTCATTCGCAGACTAAACAATGTTGTATCGCTTGGAACTATCACTGAGAGTAAGAGCTCTGATGGATTGGCACTCGCGCGTGTGAAGATTGGTGAGCGAGTTACAGACTTCTTACCAATGCTGCAACAATCAAGCAGCTTCAAAAGATGTGCAACACCAATCCGTGCAGGTGAACAGGTTGTTGTGCTTTTTCCTCAAGGTGAGGGAGATTTTGGGATTATTCTTGGTTCACTCTTTAATAAAGGTGCCAAAGAGCCTGCTGGGTACTCTGAGGCGAAAGAGGTGTGTGAATTTGAAGATGGAACAGTCATCTCTTATGATAGCAATGCTAAAAAATTGACAGTCAATGTAGCAGCTAATGTTGAAGTCGTTGCACAAACTGTAAACATTACAGCCACAACTACACATACAGGTGATGTGAGTGTTGCCGGCAACTTGTCTGTTGATGGAAGTATCTCATCTACCGGTGATATTAGCACAGATGCAAATGTCAATGATGTAAAAGGAAGTCTTACAAACTTCTCTACAACTGATGGAGCATCACGAGCATGATAACGCAAGAGATAAGCACTGAGGAGTCAATCGCTAGAATCTTATCTACCCCATTGGTTCAGAGAGTAAACAGACCGTCATACGGATCAAAACTCTTTGAGCTTATTGACAAGCCGGTGACAGATGAGTGGTTGCTTTTAGCATCAGACTACACTTACGGGGCGATTGAGAACAATGAAGAGCGCGTGGTGGTGAAAAATGTAAGTATCTCTACCGGTGATGAAGTACTTATAAATATTGAGTACTTGGAAAACGACACACTTAAAAATGTGAGTGTGGATTTAGGAGGCATAAATGCAACTGCTTGATTTACCTGCACCGGAAGTTGTAGAGGTATTTGACTTTGAAAGTATAAAAGCACGCAAACTTGCTCGTGTCATAGAGATCGCAAAGTCCAAAGGGATTGAGTATGTTCCAAGTGCGAGTGATGATCTTATGACGATGATAGAGGCAGACTCTTATGAAGAGCAGCTTCTTCGTGCGCGTATAAACAATGCAGTCAAAGCTGGACTTTTAGCGTACGCCAAAGGAAGTGACCTTGATCATCTTGGTGCTACTCGTTATGGAGTGCTACGACTTGAAGGTGCAAAGCCGTATGCAAACTTTACTTTTACGCTCTCAGTTGCACTCGCTTACGATGTAACTCTCAAAAAAGGTTTAGAGCTCAGTGATACAAAAGATGCAATTGGAGTACTCCTTGATGATGTTGTCATCGCAGCAGGAGATACAACAGGTGTCGGCGTTGTTGAACTCCAAGAGTTTGTGGAATCAAGCACTCTAAAAACTGAAACGATTGTCACACCACTTCCGTTTGTAGCAACGGCAAAACAGGATGAAAATTATCACGACGGTGCGAATGTCGAAGATGATGAGAGATACCGTGAGCGTATCTGGCTCTCAAGAGAGAGAAAATCTACTGCAGGATCAAAACTGATGTACGAGTACTTCACAAAGAGCGCAGATGTTCGTATCGTAGATATTGCCATTATTGACGACGTGCAAGGTGTTGTTAAAGTCTATCTCTTAAGCAGTGACGGTGCAGCAGACCAGGTGATGGTTGAGCGAGTAAATGCAGTGCTCTCATCACAGAGCGTGCGACCACTCACCGATAGCGTGCAAGTGAGTTCTGCAACAGTTATCGATGCGACAATTGCTGCTGATATTGTGCTTTACGATATGACTTATGAGCAAAATGTGCGTGATCTTATTCAAAGTCGCATAGATGCAAATACATTGATATTTGGCAAAGAACTTACACTACCTAAGATATATGGACTGCTTGAGAGTGAAATGGTCAAAGATATCACACTTAGCGCACCTACGGCGACGATAGCGTGTCAAGCAAATGAAGTGATCCGCGTATCAACGCTTACACTTAATTTTAGCGGAGCTGTATGATGAGTTTGTTACCTGCGTACATGAGTGAGCTTTGGAGATGTTACGAGCAGATGAGTCGTGAAGATTTGCAAAGTTTTGATATTGGGCTTGTGAGTGTTGAGCCAGAGAGTTGTCACAGCTCTGTATTGCCATTTTTGGCATGGGAATGTGATGCTGACATCTCTGGACTTGACGACAGGGCTGCAAGGGCAGTGATCCGAGCTGCGTTTGATGCTATGCAATATTCTGGAACTGCAAAGGCACTCATCTCAAATGTTGAAGCACTGAGTGAGAGTGTAAAAGTTTATGAGTGGTTCGAATATGGCGGAGATGCTTACAACTTTAGAGTTGAGATAGATTCATCACAAAACGGTTTAAGTTCTGAACTTATCACAAAACTTGAAAATACGGCACGCAAACAAAAGAATGTTCGCTCAAATTTAGAAAGCATCAAGATAAGTATGCGCTCAACAGGAGAGATGAACAATCTTACAGCAGTAACGAGTGGTGAAAGTGCGGTTGTGTATCCGTATTTTCCTGATCCAATTGAAGTGAGTGCAGCACAAGTTATGGGTGCAGCATATCACGATGTCGACACAACTATAATTTATCCACAAGGAGCATAAGAGATGGCGTTTTATACGATTTTAACAGACATAGGCAAAGAAAAACTTGCAAATGCTACAGCACTAGGAACTGTTGTTTCACTTACAGAAATTGCAGTAGGTGACGGTGGTGGTGTTTCTGTGCAACCTGCAACAACTGATACAGCTTTAATAAATGAAGTGTGGAGAGCTGCACTGAATAACATTAGCATAGATTCAAGTAATGCTAATTGGGTAGTTTGTGAAGGCTACATCCCATCAACTGATGGAGATTTTACAGTGCGTGAAGTCGGCTTATTTGATGTGGATGGTGACATGATCGCAGTGGGGAACTACCCAGATACATACAAGCCAACATTAGCAAGTGGAAGCGCGAAAGATCTTTACATCAAAGTGATCATCGAAGTAAGTGATGCCGGTGTAGTTGAACTTAAAATAGATCCTGCAGTTGTTCTCTCGACGAGAAAATATGTTGATGATGAAGTTGCCAAAAGAGCTTTGTTGCAAGGGGATAAAACTAAGACTTTTAAAGTTGGTGATGCTGTGAATGCAGATGAAGCAGTAAGTAAAGCACAGCTTGATTCTAAACCGACTGGATATAAAAACCTACTAATTAATCCAAATGGTCTAATAAACCAAAGAGGTTATGTCAGCGGTACTGCAACAGTAGCAGATAATGAATATACATTAGATAGATGGAGAGTTGTAACTTCTGGAGAAGCATTAACATTCTCTACAACTGATAATGTTACTACATTCACAGCACCTTTAAATGGTGTTGAACAAATTATAGAAAATATCAATTTAATAGGCGGAGATTATATCTTAACATTTAATGGTACTGCTACTGCAACAATTTCGCAATCAAGTGACAATGTTACATATACATCAGTTACAGCTAATACTGATGGAAGCTATACATTAACTGGTGGGTTATACACAAAAGTCACTTTAACTAATGGAACTTTCAGTCTCCCTCAACTAGAGCAAGGAAAAGTAGGGACGCCTTTTGAGCAAAGAACAACTTGTTTAGAGTTGACATTGTGTCAGAGATACTATGAAACAGGTCGTGGATGGCTAGAAGATGGTGACAGTTCAAATGGTAATGTACATGTTGGTAATGCAAATTACAAAGTTTCTAAACGAGTAGCAGCTACTTGGTGGAATGGTACATTATATCATGTAAATGGTGGTACTTCAAGAAGTGGCACATTAAATCCTAGTGATGATATAAATGGTGGGTATGTTCATGGGTACTTTACAAGTGATTCAGGTTATTCATATTGGTTTGATTGGACTGCGGATGCAGAACTATAAGGAGTTAAGAAAATGATTAACACAGTAAAAATTAAAGAAAATGGGTATTTAATTAACGATGAAATGTATGTGCCTAACGACAGTTCAAATAGACACTACCAAGAAGTTCAAGAATGGCTGAAAACCAACACACCTGAACCTGAGTTTTCCATCGAAGAACTAAAGTTGCAAAAAATAAGTGAAATAAACAGTTCTTGTAGTAAGCAAATTGTAAGCGGATTTACTTCAACAGCTTTAGATACTGCAACACCTACAACTTATCACTATCAGAGTGAGCAAATAGATCAGCTTAACTTGATTGGATTGGTGAGTGGTGGTGTTGATGATGTGTTGAAATGTTCAAAAGATGATAGTAGTGGAAATCCAACTACTTGGAACTATGAGTTACATACGATAGCACAACTTACACAAGTGCTTAATGATGGTAAGGCTTATAAAATAAACTTGCTCACAAAAGCTGCTGACTTGAAAGCGCAAGTAGAAGCAGTTGCAACACAAGCTGAGCTTGATGCGATTGTGTGGTAGTCATGTTATTGCTTGAACCACTTGAAAACAACCGATACAAAGTAGCCAAACCATACAAATATAAAAACATTATGGTTCCAAAAGGGTATGAGACGAACGGGGCAAACATTCCGCGTATTTTGTGGAGTGTATGGCCGCCGAATAAGAGTGACTTTATGCATGCAGTTGTTGTTCATGACTACTTGTGTGACAAAGAGAAGTACTCACTTGCAGATGATCTGTTTCGTGAGGCATTACAAGAATCAGGTGCATCCAAACTTACAGTTTGGCTGTTTTATACATCCGTCAGTCTTTATCATAGATTGCGGTATCCATCACATTATTAGGAGGAGATTATGAGTTTAAACAGAGGTGTCGTCGTTGACGTCGTGAGTACAGGTGCAAGACCTATTAGTGTTTCAAGTGTTATTCCTTTAGCACTTGTTTTAACAGCAGATGCGGGTGTAACTGCTGGGACTAAATACTTTGACAGTATTAAATCCGCTTTGGCAGATACAGAGATAGCAGCGGCTACAGGTGGAAACATCTTGAAGTATTTGCAGTTTGGTGAGGATAAATATGGTCTTATTGTTCCACTTATCATATCAGTAGCTACAGTTGATGCAGATGCTGCAGTTGAGAAAAGCAATGTCATCAATGCAGTCAATGCTATTGCCACTGCACCGTCAATCTTTGGGATTCGCCCGGATATTATCGGTGTAGGGGATTGGGATAGCGATATCGATGTGCAAAATGCAGTTGTTGCAACGGCAGATAAGCTCAAAGCACGCTCATTTGTGTCGCTTGATGCAACAGACAACTCGGATGCCATCACAAAAAGAGATGCTTTAGGAAGCCGTCGTATTACGCCTGTGTTTACCAACTTGATGGACTACAACACAACACTAAATGCTAGTGATGAGTACTGTGCATCTGTTGTGCTTGCGTATCTTCGTGCTTCTATCGATGGAAGTAAAGACATCGGGTACAGCTACTCAATCTCAAACAGAGTGATTCCTGTAAGTGGAGTAAAAGTCAATCGTGAGTTCCTGGCAGGTTTCCAGGATGAGACAGATCCGCTAAACGATAAACAGATTACAAGTTTCATTAACTACAGCGGCATTCGTACATGGAACTATGAGACTTGTGACATCGACCCTATTTGGCAAGATGCTCGCCGTGTTCGTATCTTTGACCTCGCATCGTTTGCGGTTATTGACGGGATATTTTGGGCGGTAGATCGTGACCTTAATGCGTTAGATGCTGCACTTGACTCTTTAAGAGCGTTTATGGCTTCACTTGTTGGTGCAGATGTGATGCTTGGGTTTAAAGTCTATCTTGATTTAGAGAGAACAACTGCAACAGCGATTACAAACGGTGAGTTTTACTTTACTATTGAAGCACAAGAGACTCCATCTCCTGCGCTTATTAAAGTGACTTTTGACAGAGTGGACGCATACGCAAGTGTTGTGTATGAGAAATTAGCATAAGAAGGAGCGTGAAATGGCTACATTGATTCCAGGAAAGATGAAGAGAGTAAATCTCTTCGTGTCGGGTTTAGGGCTTTTAGGTTTGGTAAAAAATGTAAAACTACCATCGGTTAAAACAAAAAAGGATGTCATTAACGGCATCCATGTTGACAGCGGGTTACTCGAGCCTATGGAGTTTGAGTGTGAGCTTACTGATTTTAACGCAGATATGCTCAAAGAAGCTGCAAAGATGAGTAAAGCATCACTCAAAGTCAAAGGTGATTATCTTAAAAACAATGCAAATGCAAAGTTCACGGCAACACTTGGCGGCTCACTCGATGTTGATGTAGATTCGCTTGAGGATGGCAAAGAGTTTGCACAAAAAGTGAAGATGTATGTCAATGTTTACAACTTGAATCTTGACGGTGAAGAGATCTATGACATCGACCTGCAAAATGTCATCGCAAAAATTGGCGGTAAAGATATCTACGAGGCAACTCGTTCGGCGGTGCTGTAATGAAAGTTAGAGCTACACACTATATCTGTATAAAAGATAAGTCGCAAAAAGATGTCCTTGTCATGCGTCGCGGTGATGAAAAAACTGTAAACAAAAAAGAGGGGGAGCTTCTTGAAAGAGAGGCTACCGGTAAATTTGAAATAGTAGAGGAGAAATAGTATGCCAAAGATTGAACTTTCAACTGGAAAAACTCTGGAGATGCGTCGTCCAAAAGTTAAAGATATGAATATGATCAAAGATATCAAAGATGATCTTGAGCGTGAGCAGGCACTTATCATGAATCTGGCTGAGTTGAGTAAAGATGAACTTGAAGATATGGATATCTACGATTATACTTTACTTCAAAAAGAGCTTGTGGGTTTTACTTCTACCAAACCGAAGATTTAATATCCAATATAGCAATGCTTGGGCATTGGCTGCATTTTGGATATGCAGAACAGATGGATATGGAAGTGGAAGTTTGGGAGATGTTTCTTAAAGAGGCGCAGATGTTGGCTGAGGCATCAAGTAGAGTTTGATGCTTCCAACAACACCTGAGACAAAAAAGAGTAAAAACAGAGCAATGCCAAGGTACTCGTTTATCAGTGCTCCGAGTACTCCAAAAAAAACAGCGATTAAAAGAGTGCCAAAGAGGCTTGCAAAAGTTGCTAATGCTGGTCTGAGTGCGTTTTGTAATGTATTCATACCATTATTATAACATAAAGGGGAGAGACGATGGATAGTATGTTCACACTCGGTGTAGTTTTAAGTGCAAAAGATATGCTCTCACCAGCTATGGGTAAAGCCGGGCAGTCTGTCTCAAAGCTGAGTTCAAAGATTCAAGCAGCAAGTGGAAAGATGGCAATACTAGGAACTGCATCGTATGCAGCAGGTCGCGCAATGCTCTCTCCTGTTACGGATACGATAAATGCTTATCGGGACCTTGCAAAAGTGCAGGGTGACATCGCTTCACTTGGAATAAGTGCAAAAGGTATCGACACAATTACAAAGAGTGCAAAAGAGTTTTCAAACCAATTTGCAGGAGTAACGGCAAATGAATTTGTAGCTGCTTCTTACGACATAAAATCAGGGATAGCAAGTTTAAGTGATGAAGGTGTCGCAAAGTTTACGAAGCTTTCAGCAATGACTGCAAGAGCGACCAAATCATCCGCAGCAGAGATGACGAAACTCTTTGCGCTTGGCTATGGAATATTTAAAAACTCAGATGAGACTGACTTTGATTTTGGAGATAGATTTTCTGCACAAATTGCTCAAGCTGTAAAAAGCTTTCGTACTGACGGAAGCGATTTAACACTTGGTTTGTCTAATATAGGTGCGGCGGCTAAAAAAATGGGGGTTTCACTCGATGAAGAACTCTCTATACTTGGTGTTGCAAAAAGTGCCTTTAATAGTGCGAGTGAAGCAGGTACAGGATATAGAGCATTCTTAAATGGTGTAGGTAATGCACAAGATAAACTTGGTCTTATATTTACAGACAGTGCAGGAAAAATGCTTCCAATGGTTGACATACTTGAAAAAATAAAAGAGAAGTATGGTGATAACATTAAATCAGTAAAAGCACAGCAAGAACTGAAAAAAGCTTTTGGATCAGATGAAGCAGTTAAGATGGTAAATGCTTTGATTGACAAAACAGATGATTTGACAAAATCGCAAAAAGAGCTCAATAATGCGACTTTGGAAAATACAGAGATTATGGCCAAAGAGAGAAATAAAGGCCATGAGTTTGAGATACTGAATCATCAGGTAACGAATTTATCAACAACTATAGGACAAATGTTCGCTCCTGTTGTAAGAACAATGAGCAGCGTTCTTGGAAGTGTCATTAAAAAAGTGCAGTCATTTGCAAGTGAACATAAAACTGCAACAAAGGTAATTGCCTATGGTGTTGCTGCATTTGGTGCTTTACTTACTGTTGTAGGTGCAGTATTAATTCCTATTGCTGCCATTGGTATGGCTCTGCCTGCTGTTGCTACAGGTTTTGGAGCTGTAAGTGTTGCTGCAAAAGTTATGGGCGTAGCTATAAAAGGTGCTTTTGGTCCTATTGGAATCATTATCTCTGCAGTTGCATTCGCTGCATATATGATCTACGATAACTGGGAACCTATTAGCAAATGGTTCGTTGGTATGTGGAACGGTTTTAAAAGCATGCTCTCTTCTGTATGGAGTTATATGAAAAAAGCTTTCTCGTGGTCCCCACTTGGACTTGTTGTTAAAGGATATGGTGCGATGTTTGATTGGCTTAGCTCTAAGTTTGAATGGTTTCGTTCTGCTGCACAAACTATGGGTGACATCGGTTCTAGTATAGCCGGCTTTTTTGGTTTTGGCGGTGATAGCAAGATAGAAGTTTCAAAAACAGTTGCTTCATCATCTTCCGGTACTACAAAAACAGCTCCTGTCATTAGCACTAAACCAACTGGATCAAGCAGAAACAATCATGTTAATAATATCAGCACTAAAACAGCATCGAATAATAGCTATGCAATATCTGTTAATGTGCAAAGCGGCGACCCAAAAGAGATAGCGCACCATGTAAAAAGAGTTGTCAAAGAGATGGAAAGCTCACGCAAGAATCGTAGCTTTAATGATGAGGAGATTTAGATGCTTGCTAAAGTTGGAGATTTTGTATTTGATCTGAATAATAAGGACATAACATCGCTTACACATCAAATATCTTTGAAGTGGAACAAGCAAAAACGACTTGGGAATCATCAGCATATTCAAAAAGATGGAGAGTTTGAGGAAATCATCTCTTTTAATGGGAAGTTGATCTTAAAGAGCGTCAACATACTTAAAAGTTTTGAAGATATGGCAAAAGAGGCAAAACCTGTTCGCATGACACTTGGAACCGGTGAGAGCTATATGGTAGTGATTGAAGATATATCACGCTCTAAAAGCGGGTTTTTTAAAGATGGGAAGTTCCGTTATCAGGAGTACTCCATCTCATTACAAAGGTATTTCAAATGAATCAGTATAGAGCAGTAGATGGTGATAGACTCGACATCATAGTTTTTAAAGCTTATGGAAGCATCGATGCAGTTGTGTTTGATGCAGTGCTCGATGCGAATGAGCATCTCTTAAACAGCAGTGTTTTAAAAGCCGGGGATATTGTCTATCTTCCTGAAGTAGCTCGGAGTGTTGATGAGAAAAAAACAGAGGCACTCTGGTCATGACTCCACTATTTAAAATTGAAGCAAACGGTGCTGATGTTACCGCACAACTGCAAAAGGATCTAAGCTCCATTAGTTTTAGCGATGAGGACGGAAATCAATCTGATGAGATTACTCTTAAAGTTGCTGGAAATTTCAAGAGGCCGAAGTACCAGGACGAGATAAAACTTTGGCTTGGGTATGAAGAGGTGGGTCTTTTTTACTGTGGTGTGTTTAAAGTACAAAGTACCCAGCGAGATAAGTACTCGTTAAGCATAAGTGCAACCGGTGCAGACTTCTCATCGGCTCTCAAGCAAAAGAGAGATACAAGCTATGAGAAAGTATCACTCAAAGATGTCGCACAGATTGTGGCAAGCAGACATGAACTCAAACTCAAAAGTGATTTTGAAGATATGTTGATGCCGCATCTCTCTCAGACAAACGAGAGTGATCTGCACATGATGAAGCGACTCGCAAAAGATTATAACGGAATATTTTCCATCAAAAACGGCACACTTGTTTTTCTCAAGCGTATTAAAGAGAATATGGCATCGGATAAGCTGCCGGTGTTTGAGATAGATGTAAGTGAGTGCGATAGCTACAGCATCAAACATTCAGACAAAACAATCTACGGAGCATGTGAAGCTTCCTGGCACGATACAAAAGAGAATATTGTGAAGTCTGTAACAGTTGGCAGTGGTGAACCTGTGCTCAAGCTCAAAGGAAATTTCAAAACACCGGCAGAGGCAAAAGCAAAAGCTGAGGCAAAACTGCAAAATGCAAACCGAGGTGTAAAGAGTGGAACTATATCTATGTACGGCAAGGAGATATATGCAGGTGGTATGTTGAAATTAAGTGGAGCTGGTGAAGATGATGGCGAGTACTCCATCAAGTCAGTAAATCATACATTTGATAGTGGCTGGAAGATGAGTATAGAGATTGAGAACTAAAGGAGAGGTTATGAAAAACTGGAAGAGTACATTAGCATTTTTTATTTTTATAGGTATATATCTTTTTAGCGTTGTGCAAGATAAGCCAAATGCAGTAATTGAAGTTGCAGGATATATTGCACTTTATAGTTCTATATTTATGATGTTTAGAAGTGATTTTACAAGCGAAATGGTCGCTAAGATCATTGATAATATCAAGATAGGAAAGTGATATGTTTCAAATAGGGGTATATAAAAACATGGTTATTGCTGGTGTAATTGGAATTATAGTGTTCGCACTCTATTTTTACATTCATGGACTCAACAATAAAATAGATGATCTTGAGAGGAGCTTGATGAAAAACCAGGTGAAGCTTGCAAATACAAAGCTTGAATCTACAAGATATAAAGCAGCTCTTGATTCTCAGAATAAAGAGATGGAAATGCTCAGAGCACAAACAACTTTATCAGAGGCAAAATTGAAAAAATACAAGTCAAAGCCACCGGAAGTGAGATACAAAGTAATTTATAAAACAAGGGAGGTAAAAAGCAATGAGTGTTCAGATGTTCAGAGTGTTATTGATGGTGTTCGTGCTATTGACTTTTCAAGCTTGTAGCGAGTGTAAGCCTCAAGTGAAATATGTTGACAAACCGTATGAGGTAAAAATACCTGTTAAGTGTGTAGTGCCAGATGCAAACTGTAGTTTTGACAGAAATACAAGCACGGAAGTGATCTCTTCGCTGCTTGAATGTATTATCGATATGAAACGAAATGAAGAGGTGTGCAAGTGAAGTCTAAATATTTCAAGATACATGAGCTAGTGCCAAAGAAAATGTATGACAGATATGGACAAAAAGCTTGGAGATATGTCGATGTTCGGCTTATCGAAAGCATTGACAAGCTCAAAGAGCATTTTAATCTTGGAACTATGACTATCAATAACTACTTTTGGGGTGGTGATAGAGAGTGGAGTGGGATCAGAATGCCTGAGAGTAAATACTACTCATATGGTAGCCAACACTCTTATGCAAATGCTTTTGATATTGTTTTCAGTGACTATAGTGCTGAGGAAGTCAGAAACTACATTATTAACAATCAGCATGAATTTCCGCATATTAAAGGTTTGGAATTAGGTGTGAGTTGGGTACATCTTGATGTAAGAAATGAGGATGAACTTGTGTTGTTTAGGAGTTAAAATATATTCTTAGGTTTCAAATAGGTTACAAAAAGTATTTTGCAGGTTTTTAAAAAACTCTGCAAAATATCGTATTTATCGAACTTATAGACTATTCAGCTACTTCTACGACAACTGGTGTTGATTCCCAAAGATTAAAAATAATCATATACTTTATAGAATACCTAAATATAGGGTTTTCTTCGCTACACTCGTGCTTTTAAGCATTTCTCATAATTTTAAACTTTCCTATTTAAACACATATTAACCTATATAATCCTATTATTTGGTTACTAATAGGTTACCAAAAAATATAGGAAGTTGCATGGTAAAAACAAAGTTTACCGGTGTGTATTATAGAGATACAAAGAACAAAGATAGGGTGTATTATATCATATACAAAATCAAAGGCAAAACAAAAAAAGAGAAAGTAGGTAGTGCCAAAGAAGGTGTTACTGCTGCATATGCAAGTAAGATAAGGTCTAAGAGAACATCTGTTGAGAGATTACATGATGATGCTCCTATGCTGCAGAATAAAGTTATGCCTACATTTGATGAGTGTTTTTATCTGTATATGAATAAAATAGAAGGCAAAAGCGATACGAGAAATACAGAGGGTCGGTATAGACTCCATCTCAAAGATACTTTTGGACATCTGAAGCTTGATGAGATTACAACTGATATGCTTGAAGAGTTTAAACGCAAAGCAAAAAAGAAGATTAGCAAAAGAACGGGAAGAGCCTATGCACCTAAGACAATAAATGATTGGCTTGATATTGTAGGTAGTGTTTTTAATTTTATGATCATGCAACACGATGTGAAGATAAAAAATCCTGCACATGGATCAAAGCTTGAGAGAGTGCATGTAGATAATGATAGAGAGAGATACCTTGAGGTTGATGAGATACAAAAGGTTTGGGAGGCATTAGAAACTAGGGTTGGGAGTCATTACAAAGAGTATGTAACTGAAAATATGAAAGTATTTTTAGCGTTAAGTCTCTCAACTGGTGCGAGGCTTAGAAGTGTGCTTACTATTAGAAAAGCGGATGTAAATTTGCAAACAAATACAATAGTGATAAAAAATCATAAATCAAACAGAACTTATCATGGGTATCTGCATCCCAGGTATAAAGAGCTCATTGAAAATCGCATGAAGAAACTTTCCCCTGTTGATTATCTAGTAAATGGGAAAAAGACGGAATTACATCGGGTTAATGTTTACAAGGTGTTTATGGATATATTTAATGATTTATTTAATGAGGGATTGAATAAGGGAGATACAAAGAGGAGGGTTGTTATACATACACTTCGGCACACATTTGCTTCGCAGTTGGCCATACAGGGTACACCTATCTATACGATTATGCGACTGATGGACCATTCTGACATAAGCCAGACAATACGGTATGCGAAGCTGAGTCCAGACAGTGCAAAAGAGAGTGTATTTTCACTAAAAATATAGCTCTCATGCTGTCTTTTTCTCATTTTGTACGAGTGTTTTAGCTATGGCAGTTATGGAGTAAAGGATCTGTCCCTTTTCTTTGTTGTTTCGCCTTGTGTAAGGTATGCCGATAGCTTCTGCACGATCAGCTTCTAATGCCTTGGATGATATACCAAGGGCATCTGCTGCTTCTTGTGGTGTGAGTGTCAATTTTTTGAACTTCTCAAAAAGCATTTTTGTCATAAGTTCTACTTCCATTACTGATGTCATAAGTTTATCCTTTTCCCTGTCTCTGCATAAACATATCCTTTATGGATACATTTTCCTCTTTTTCCATTTTGAGGAACATACTCTTTACATTCTGCTTTGCCACAGTCGCCATCATCAATAAAATCGCCAAATAAAGTACACCATCGAATATTTGTGTCTTTATCTTCTTTGGTTTCAAGCAGTTCTAATTCTTTGATATTGTTGATTTTTTTGTACTCTTTCCAATATTCCAAGTCATAGCTTACTTCGCCATGTTCTGTTGTGTATAATATTTTACTCATAATCACTCCCGTCCTTATTAACTCTCTCAAATTTATACACAAAAACATAGGGATTATCTTCCCACTTGTATCCTTTTTGTGCTGTTTTATTCCAAAGATTCGCCCATCTCCATGTATACAATTTTCTGCATTCTTTCTCAGTTAAATTGTTATCCCAGTAAGGTGTCCCCTCTGCCTCAACATCGCTTGCACTTATGCTTTGCAACCTCTCCACACGAACATCAGTAATCTTTAAAAAGATACGAGCCATCTCCTTTATACAGCCGTTTGGAATGCCATTACAATGAGACATCCAATCTACTACAAAACCATCTTTAATAAACCTCTTTGGTATGCCTAGTTTTGAAGTTGTATTATCTGCAAGATAGTGGAAGTGTATTTCCTCTGTGAAGCACATATCTATCTTTACAGGCTCTCTAATCCAAACAATGTCACCTTTTTGGTATTTTGAATTTATAAATAGCGGTGGTGAAGAGTGATTTTGACAACCTCCAGCACTAAAATTAAACTTTACACAACTATCAGGCTCCAGTAGTGTTGGATTATCATACATAATAGTATCAACTTTAATAGCTCTTCTTGTTTGACTCTTTCTGCCATCTAAAATAGCTTTTGTCATTTCTGCATTAAATAATATTGACTTCATCTGCCTATTTCCTTAGCACTCTATTCAAAATTTTATCTTCTGAATAGAGATACATAGAGCCTGCATTGTTTTTTACAAATCTAACGCCATACTGTATTCGCTTTTTCGTTATCTCTATGCGCTCTATTCTTGCAACTTCTTTTGTGTCTGGAAGCGAAACACTTGTATGAGTTCCACAACATTCGCATTGTCCATACTCCGTGTTTGATCTCATAATCTCAACAAGATCATCAATATCATATAGTGTATTTATCTTCATATCTTCATCCCATATTGTTGTATTTGCTTTCTCCCATGTTCTTTTGTGCATTTCACATCCTGACAATAAACCCACTACCACCGGACATAAGCCATAGTGTAAGTGTCACTTGCAGACCCCGTATGTCATGAGAAGCAACTTCCTGGTATATGCCATTCTTTTTATGTATGCCCTTGAGCATAAATATCTTCTTAGGATACATGCTATCTTCTTGGGTAAGGTTCTTCATACACCGGCACTGACCCGTGAGGTGCATTGTATTGTTGTGCCGGTTGCTGCTGTTGGTAGCCTTGATTTGCCCCGGCGGTGTTTGCGTGAGTTCTGTTCTCATCTCTGTCAAAGCAGTTAAATTTTAGCTCAGTAATACCGACCGGTATCGACTCTATCTCACCAAATACTTTCCCATCATCACCGATGACAAGTGAACCGATGTTGATCCATTTCGTTTTTACCGCATTTGTATTTTTGTCCGTATAGCTCTTCGCTACGCTTATGTTCATTTTTCTCATTTTATTTTCTCCTTATTTTCGTAAATATTTCCAATAACTTCCACATGCGTTGTTAAATAACAGTAGCCACTCGCTTTTATTTTCATAGCTATCATATATTTTCCATAATCAAAAATGACAACTCCAATGCCGCCATCATTGTTTTTAACAATGTCCCCTTCATAAATCTCTACACCGTTTTTGTCTTTTAGTCCTGTCCACTGCATCAAAACATCATGCTTGTTGGTACTTAGTAATGCTTCGTTGTGTAAGTCTATGTAGTACATCAGTTTTTCTTGGTGCTGCCATTCTCTAAACTTAATCTCACGCATCTTCAACAACCTCATACTCATGCTCTTGAAACTTGCACATAGTTCCAAATATCTTTACCGTGACAACTTTTGTTTTTGTATCGTAGTGTTCCACTTGAAGCACTACATCATGATTGAGTATTTTTATCTTCATTTTTTACCTTTTGTAGTAGATTTAATTTTCGTCTTTTTACACCTGTAACGACAGATAGTTCATCGAGTATGTAGTCAGACACCTCATAGCTTGTAAGTTCTATCTCTCCGCTGTATGCTCCATTTGCATAGATTTCCATCTGTTTGTCGTGAATGTTTGCATGTTTGCTCATCGCATCTGCATATAGATCATATAGTCGCACGACCGTAGATACTGCATCTATCTTTATGTTTTTGTCTGCAAAATGATTTATGCAGTTTTTCCATGCAGCATCTGATAATGCGATGGCTTCATGAAACTCTTTTGCATTGCTGCGTGAGCGTTTAAACATAAACTTCTTAATGCGTCTTCGTATCTCATTTATAGGCTTTTTTCTATCAGCTGCTACTCTTGGATAATAATTTGACATGATGCTGCCAATGATGGAACTGATGATGATTGCGTTTTGAAGAGGTGTTGTTTTTTTCATATTAGTAAAACCCAATCTTTATTCCATACATATCGATGATTACATCTGCAAATTCTGCATTTCGTTTTTGTTTTGATACATAAAATGGTGTTTTCTTTTTCACCATCTGCTTTATGAAGGCATCAGTAACTTCGACAAGCCTTGCACCATAGATTTTTTTTGTTTTCAATGAGATTAGTTTTTGGCCAATCATTGACGCTAAATGATCTGGAGTTAATCCAAGTAATCTTTCAAACTCTCTCATAGGATAATATCTTCCAAGATCTGTACAGGCATGCTGTGCAATAATCTTGTATTTTTGGGGAAGTGTTTCTATTTTTACTGCATTGTAATTTCCAATCTTTTCAATATCGAATCCATTTTCTTTACGAAACAGACCATATGAAACACCACATTTTCTATATAATTCAGATGTAAGTACATATCCTTTATAGATCATCTTGTCTCCTATCCATATCTAAACTGCAGATTTGTTTTTTATTAAATTATCAAAAATAGTTATTGGCTCAATGTAGAAAGTTTTTTGACGAATAATATCTTGAATTTTTTCAGATTTTTCAAGCAAAAAACTCCTAATACTATTCGAGGCAAAATGTGCTTGAGTTGGATTAAAACCAGTTAAAATTGGTAACCTGACATCAAATTTATAATCAGATACTGCAAAACGAACTGAACCAATTTTAATATTTTCATAAAAGACTGAATAATAATATACTCGACGATTGTTAAACAAAATTTTTGATCTAGTTAAGACAACTTTTAAACGCTTTTTGTATTTCATGTTCATTTCTCTCTCCTAATACCCGCTCTGCTCAGATAGGTACCTATTGTTTTAGGTGTATAACCTAGTTTTTGTGCTATCTCCTGGATGGATAGCCTCATCTCAACCCTCAAATGTCTCAGCTCATCGATGCTTACTTTTTGGGTGCGTTTTTTCAGACCATATTTTCCTGCGAGCACTGCCACAGTTGTTTTGTTGCACTTCAAGAAATCAGCACACTCTTCTAGCGTTTTGTTTTGGATGATGTAGAGTTTTTCAAGCTGCTTTTTTGTCGGTCTTTTGTACTCATGTGCCTGTATTTTTCGCTTTATCGAGTCCTCTCTTTTTTTAGCAGCTCTGATTGTTGCTTCTTTTAGCTCTCTAAAAGCCCAGAGATAACCTTTGTGCAGACCACATGTTTTGATGGCTCTTCGTACATTTTCTCTGTTAAATCCATATCTTTCAACTGCACCCTGTGAGGAGTACTCTTTTACGGTTATGAATGTTTTAGGACATATCTGAACGACAGGCTTTGCGTGAGGCTGGTTTTGCCGTTTCTTTCTCTGCTCTTGCGACATCACCATGCCTTTTCTACCGCTCTTGTGGCTGATGCCTCTCTCTTTTTTACCAAGTCCCAGCCGTTTTATCTCTTTTAAAACCCAATGATTTGGAACATTAAGTTCTTTGGCTATTTCGTAAGTTGTTTTTTGTCTGCACCAGTATTCTTTCATGATAAAAGATGCTGTGAGTGGCTCTCTGTCTTGATACGGAATATATGAACTTTGTGTTTGTGCTTCATCTACTTCCAGATCATCTTCATCATAATCTTCCAGGTACATATTTTTGTTCTGATCAGCTATATATCTGTCCATATCGAACATTGCTTTTGAGATATATTTAGAGTATTTCGGATTAGAATATAGATTCTTTTGTGTTGTTTCAAAATAGTTTGATGCCAACTCTATAGATACTTTCATTTTTCACCTCATTTCAAAAGCCTAAAAAGTTTTAGTATCATCTGTTTTTGTTTATCCGTCATCGGTTCATCAAGCAGATCATACACAAGCTCTTTAGCCTCTCTTACTACACTTTTGGCTTCTTGGAGCAACTCTTTTACACGAGTCTCACTCATCGTCTCTTCCTGGTGTAAAAATCTCTGAATGTGTAATCTTGTCGCGTAATATAATCACTCTCTTTCTCACTCATAAACCATCTGGCCAAAACAGCTATAAAAGCAGCGATAGCCAAAATCCATACTCCAATTACAGCTGTCTCTTCCATCGTTTATCCTTTTTGTGTTACAATTTCTTTGTTTATTTCTAAAACAACTTTTCGGCCAGATGTTCCAGCATCTGTTCGAATCTCTCAAAACCGCTTTTAATCCGTTTTGCCATCTTCTTCCTCCATATCTTTTAAACTATGAGCTACACTAAAGAGTTTCAGTGCAACATCAAGCAGTATTGGCGATAGTCCTGGCTTGTCTTCTTTTTCTGCAAGGTATCGCAACTTTGCTTCCTGCTCCTGCAGCATCTCTACAAGTTCAAGGTTAGTTCTTCGCATTATCACTCCTTTGACGACACGCAACATGGTGCGCATTGTTAAGAGGCGTGGCGTGTCTATTATAAATCTCTGTGCAACATATAGCAGGGAGAATCTATGTCGTAGTAGTATGGGAACTGCTATATGCTGCATCGAGAGTTAAAAACCTCACTCCGCTTGATGAGCTTCGGTACTGTTTAGTCTTAACATGTGTCAATCCTGCGTGACACTTCTTTAAATAAAAAAACTTTGAGATAAACTCAATAGAGGCTTACTGATAAGGCTCTATGAATCTAACAACTTAATATTGTTTTCTTTGCAATACTGCTTGAATCCTTGAATGTTGTCAGTAAAATAGTCAAATACTTTTCTGTCAAGTGGAGTTGATTTTCCATTTCTGTGGAATTTATTGCTAATGATAGTTTTAATTGTTGCCGCAGTTGTTTGAAGTTCACGAGCTACATCTTCTAACTCTTTGTTGTTTATCATGAGTCTTGCTTGAATGTTTTTGTAAAGAGAAACATTGACATTGAATCTAGGATTAACTCTCATTTTTGTCTAACCTTTTGTCTATTTTTAATGATTCGCTATAATGTTATTGTTATATAAACATAAACGATATTGACATTATAAACAAATATTTATTATATTGTCAAGTCAAAAAGGATACTTTATGTCAAATTGGGGAAAAAGATTTCAAGAAACAAGATTAAAACATGAAATGACTCAGAGTGAATTAGCACAAAAAATAGGTATTGATACAACAGCTTTAAGTAGATATGAAAGCGGAAGAGGAGCAAAGCAGTTTCCTAGTAGTTTAAAAGATAAATTAATTGGTATTTTTAGTATAGACGAAATTACATATATTGACATTGGAAAGACTGCTTCCCAAAGTATCGTTGGAAACAATAACAATCAAGCAGGAAGAGATCAAGCTCTTATGGATTCTTTTAGGCAGATGCAAAAAGAGGATAAAAAAGTGCTTGATGATGCAATCATCAATGCTGTAGTAGAGATGATGAAAGATTTTAATGATGACAAGAAGATAAAAGCACTCCAGTGTATAACAGAGATACGACTTGGGAAGTAGAGTTATTGTATGCATAGAAGAAAGTCGTATCAAAAAGTAAGCTCAAACATTCAGCGTATTGATGGAAATAACAATAATCAAGCTGGGAGAGATATAAATCATAATAATTTTTTAGGTTCTTTAAAAGTAAACCCTCAAGATGTAGAAGTTGATGCAATAATAAACTATAGTAGGTTATTGTCTTTTGCATTTGTTGCTGGTGCTATGCTTATAACACTCATAATTATTAAAATTCCTCCTGGAAAACAGATACCAGGTTTACTGGAAATGTACTTTTTTATTACAATGATGGCTTTTGTAATGATGCCGATTTTTATGAGTTTTTTTACACTTGAAAGTGTTCTGAAATTTTTGTCATACTTTTTAAATCTTAAAGTTCGCTATAAAGATGGGATCCTCGAATATGGAAAAATTAAAAGGAAATTTTATAGCGAGATATGGGATATAAAGTACAAAAAAAGTTTTTTTGGATCTAGTGCAATTTTAACTATATATGCGATGAATGAGAAGAAAAAAATCCCTTACAAAGATATAATTCGATTTAAAGATGATGCAAAGGCAAAATATATATATGATT